>CAYMXM010000704.1:0-2646 GCA_964394065.1 uncultured Pirellula sp.
TTGGGTGACATGAGTAACAATAATTTCAAGATCGAACTTGCACCGCGCGTGCACCGGCTTCCTCCCTACTTGTTTGGCCGCATCAACGGGTTGCTCTACCAGAAGCGGCGAGCCGGGCAGGATTTGATCGACCTCGGGATGGGGAACCCGTCCGATCCACCTGATCCAGCTGTCATCACGAAGCTAGGAACGGCCGCGAGCGATCCGACCAATCATGGATATTCCAAAAGCAATGGAATCCTCAACCTTCGGCGCGAAGTAACCAGCAAGTACCTTCGCAAGTACGGAGTCCGCCTTGATCCCGAAACCGAGACGATCGTCTGCCTCGGTTCCAAGGAAGGATTCTCGCATATGCTCATGGCGTTGATCGGAGCAGGGGACACCGCGATTATCCCGGCTCCCTACTTCCCGGTTCACATGTACGGGGTCATTCTCGCATCCGGGAACGTCGTCGCCCTTGATGTTTCCGACACGGAACGCTATCTCTCGAATATCGCTTATACATGCGAACATTTTTATCCACGTCCCAAGCTTCTGATTATTAACTATCCGCACAACCCCTCGACGGTAACGGTTGAACCGGAGTTCTTCGTCGATGTCGTGAAACTGGCGAAGAAGTATGGGCTGATGGTGATCAGCGACTTTGCGTACGCCGACGTCGCGTTCGACGGCTACGTTCCCCCTTCTTTCCTTTCTGCTCCCGGTGCGAAGGATGTCGGTGTCGAATTCACGACGATGAGCAAAGGGTACAACATGGCGGGATGGCGTGTTGGGTTCTGCTCCGGAAATGCCGAGATGGTCAAGGCGCTTGCGACGATCAAGGGGTACTACGACTACGGAATGTTTCAAGCGGTTCAAATCGCTGCGATCGTCGCTCTTCGAGATACTGAAGCCACGGTGGAGAAGCAGTCACAGATCTATCAAGGTCGCCGCGACGTACTCCTAGAGGGCCTTCATCGCATCGGTTGGGAAGCCTCCACTCCGAAGGCGGGAATGTTCGTCTGGGCGAAGATCCCTGAACCGTGGGCCTCCGGTATGAACTCCATCGACTTTGCGATGCACCTGCTGGAACATGGCAACGTCGCCGTCAGCCCAGGTGGTGGATTTGGTCCGTTGGGAGAGGGGTACCTCCGATTGGCATTGGTGGAGAACGAGGCGCGACTCCGCCAAGCAGTCCGCCAAATCGGTGCCTGTCTCGAACGAACCAGCGTACCTGAGTTGGTGGCGAGTACGTAACGTTTACTTTTTGGGTAGTTTGGCCGACGCGTAAGCGGGCCCTGAGAATCACAACCCGTGGCGTAAGCGAGGGACAGCGCTGGCAACCAGACATCCACCCAAGGTCAGACCGCACACCCTTCGTGCCTCAGGGACGTGCCACCCGACGCCTGAGATATTCCCGACAATGGCTTCATACACTCGCGACGCTGTCCCTCGCTTACGCCACGGGTTGTGATGGGGGACGCTTCGCGTCCCCCATTAACACCGATGCGTCAGGCCAGGCCGGTGGTGAGGGGGTGGATCAGCCAACTACGCTTTCGGTGTGTTTCGTGGTCGCTTTAGATGCGAAGGTGATTGCAATAGAAACGAAGATTGGCACGCTATCTTGATCTGACTTAGCTGCCGCGACCACTTCACACACCCTACGAATAAGATGAAAACCGTGTACTTCACGCTTAACCCTTTTTGAGAACCATAAAAGTTGTCGATGACCAACGCATTCCCAAGGCCCCGCCTCCTTGCATTCATGCTGGGGTTCGTTCTCGCTACCTCCGTGAGTTGTTCCACCTCTGCACAGCCACCGGTGGTCAAGGTGGAGCGAGGGGAACTGGTTCAGTCTTTCCCTCACGATCCAGAGGCATTCACGCAAGGTTTGACCTTTCACAATGGCATCCTCTACGAAGGAACCGGACAGAAAGGAAAATCCTCCCTTCGCAAAGTTTCGATCGACGACGGGAAAGTCCTTGAGCAAGTGAACTTGGATCCCCTCTACTTCGGGGAAGGGATCACGATCCTCGGGGATTCGATCTATCAGTTGACCTGGAAGGAGAACACTTGCTTCGTCTACGACTTAAAGACCTTTCAGTACAAGAAGCACTTCCAATACATCTTCGAAGGTTGGGGGCTGACGAACAACGGGGAGGATTTGATCTTGAGCGATGGGAGCGCGCTTCTTCGGTTTCTCGATCCCGAAACGTTTCAAGAAAAGAAAAAAATTCAGGTCACCGATCGGAACCGCAGGATCAAGAGCTTGAACGAACTGGAGTGGGTCGAAGGGGAGATTTGGGCCAACATTTGGTATGAAGATCGGATTGCGAGGATCTCCCCCGAAGATGGACGGGTCCTAGGCTGGATCGATCTCTCGCATATCTATCCGATGCGTCAACGACACCGGGAAGCGGTGATGAATGGAATCGCTTACGATCCTGAAACGAAACGGCTGTTCATCACCGGGAAAAATTGGCCCAAGTTGTTTGAGATTAAAGTCCCGGGCTTCGAGTAGGATTCAGGGAACCACGGAATACACGGAACACACGGAAAAAAGAGAGGACCTCTGACCTTTAGCGTTAAGCTGGGCTGTCAAAAAATTGGTGTTGACATGGGTTTTCGTGCAGCCATTTTTATTCCGCAGCCGCTGTTACCGTCCGA
>CAYMXM010000705.1:0-1674 GCA_964394065.1 uncultured Pirellula sp.
TATCGAAGAAAAAGGAAGGATGGGGATGAGCAACATGTGGGCTTGGGCCGAAGCCAACTCGCCGACCACCTTCCCCGAGACCCCTTGGGCACTCCCTCTTGAGATGAAGGATTTTCCTTACCCGGTCGATCACCACGGGCAGTGGTTTTGGGAAAGTGGATTCGATAAAGACCCCTTGGGGGATGCTGAAGGAATTCGAGACTGGAATCTGCGAGCCGTTTACGGGGCCTTTAACGCGATGAAGAATGGGGACGGAGCGGCGAACCATCCCAACGCCGTCCTGACTTGGCTCGCTTATGTCGGTGGTCCACGGGAATCTCGTCAACTCTATGGAGACGTCATCTTAACCCATGAGGACATCGTCAACAAAAAAGACTTTCCCGACGGATGTGTTCCGAGCACCTGGAGTATCGACCTACACTATCCCAAGAAGCAGTTCGCGGAAAAGTTCCCCGACAATCCCTTTATCTCGATCGCCGTCTACGACCGTCGGGTCGATCGAAGCTATGGATATCCCCTCCCCTATCGCTGTTTCTACTCTCGCAACATTGAGAACATGTTCATGGCAGGGCGATGCATCAGCGTCACCCACGAAGCCTTGGGAACGGTTCGGGTCATGAAAACTTGTGGGATGATGGGTGAGGTCGTCGGCAAAGCAGCCTCGATCTGCATCAAGAACGATTGCTTGCCCTATGCGGTTTACGAACGGTATTGGAACCAGATGGACGAGCTGTTGAACCTCCCCGGCAAAGCCCGTCGTGAACAAGTCGATGCACCGATTTCCATCCCAGACGACGCATTGCCTCTCGCGAGCCCGTACGGTCCGATGACTGGAGTCGATCCAAAATCGTTCGCAGGAGTTGTCATCGACAATCGCGCAGCGAAACAAGAAGGGACCTGGACGACCGGCGAAGGATTGAAGGGGTATATCGCCCATGAATACCTCTACGCTTCCCCGAACAGCGATGCCACGATTGCCTTTCAATGGAAAGTGAACAAGTCGGATCAGTTCGAGGTCAAGATCGCTTATCAGCCTCATGAAAACCGAGGAACAAAGGTTCCGGTCACGGTTTCCGTGGGGGCCAAGGTCAAGAAGTTGACGATGGACATGCGCGCGAAACCACCTTCGGACGGTTTTCATAGCATCGGAACTTTTGGTGCGCAGGAGGGAGAGGAAATCACGGTGACCCTTTCCACCGAAGACGCAGGTGGCTTCGTCCACGCCGACGCGGTTCAAATCATCCCGACAGGATTGTAGAACGTAGGGTGTGTGAAGTGGTCGCGATTCCCATCCCAGCCCCAGATGCCATATCGGTCATCTTTCCATTGCAATCGCCTACGAATCGCAAGCGGCCACGGAACACACCGTGCCAGGCTTGAGGGGTGAGACTTGAGGAAGAGGGGAAGCCATTTAACCGCAGGGAACGCGGAGGTTCGCAGAGGAGAACTCGAGGATAAGTTTTGCATCCCCTCCGATCCCGGAGGGATCACAGCCATTAGCCGGTGGTAAGCGCAGCGCCACCACCGGTTGATCATGATAGGGTTCCAACGATCCAGGAGGGATCGCAGAATCGTCCGAGTTACCAGCAGCGAGTGAGAAGCTCGGCCATTGTTTCTAGGACTCCTACCCCTCACCCCCGGCCCCTCTCCCCGAAGCGGGGCGAGGGGAGCAGA
>CAYMXM010000705.1:1684-2644 GCA_964394065.1 uncultured Pirellula sp.
GAGCAGATAATCTAAAACGTAGCGAATACTAGGATGCCAAAGCCTTTTCTCATCCGGCTCTTTATTTTCGTTCTGCTCCTCGTCGTAGGCAAAGTCACGGTCTCGCTCCTTTCGACCTACACCGATTACTTCCCTGCAAATCTTGCTTCCGATTTCCTCATGCTTCATACGAGGGAATTCCATGGGTGGTATCGAATTGCATTCTATACGCACATCGTCGCCTCCCCCATCGGGCTTCTACTCTACTGGCCTCTCCTGTGCGAAAGGTTCCGGCTCTCTTACCCGAAGGTGCATCGTGGCCTTGGCAAAGTCACCATCGGACTGATTCTCGTCGGCGTAGTTCCATCAGCCCTTTACATGGCCCCCTTCTCCTTCGCCGGATGGCCAGCCGCTTTAGGATTCTTCGGTGCAGCGATTGGTTTATCGGTATCCGTTCTGCAAGGCTGGCGGCTAGCAGTTCGGGGGGAATTCCAGCAACATCGGCGATGGATGCTTCGCGGAGCGGTCTTTTTTCATTCCGCGATCACCCTTCGCATACTAGGTGGACTGACCGAGTTGCTCGGTCTCCCTATCGAGGAAACGTACCGGCTGGTCGCTTGGGGGAGTTGGCTTATTCCACTCCTCTTATTGGAATCGTATTTTGGGGAGGTAGATCGCGGAGCCCACCCTGGCCTGACACATCGACGCGAATATAAGGTGTTTGGGCTGTTTGGCCGACGCGCAAGCGAGGCCCGAAAATCACAACCCGTGGCGTTAGCGAGGGATAGCGCTGGCAACCACGCATCCATCCCAGGTCTCACAGCACGCCCTTCGTGCCTCAGGGACGTGCCACCCGACGCCTGAGATATTCTTGAAGAGGGCTGCGTTCACTCGCGACGCTATCCCTCGCTTACGCCACGGGTTGGGATGGGGGGGACGCTTCGCGTCCACTCTCGTATGCGTCAGGCCAGCCTCTCGCAG
>CAYMXM010000706.1:0-2638 GCA_964394065.1 uncultured Pirellula sp.
CCTCTCCCCGAAGCGGGGCGAGGGGAGCAGATTCCTAATGGGTGGTGCGTGCTAGAAGGCCAAATCACAGTCCGGAGGGATGAGTCTCCATTCAGGCGGAAGCCAACAAGAAAGCGTTGAAATGCCTATGAACTCAAAGTGAAACATGGGCGAGACGCCCATGCCACGTTCCCAACCGACCACTTCACACACCCTACTTACCAAGTCAAACCTTCGTGGAGAAGATTCAGGTTGCGGCAGCCATCTTCTTCGACGACGACCATGTCTTCGACTCGAACTCCGCCGATGGCTTTGCAATAAAGCCCCGGCTCGATGGTGACGACGTCTCCAACTAAAAGAACGGGTCCTCCTTGCGCGAGAAGTGGAGGTTCATGCACCTCCAGCCCCAGGCCATGCCCCGTTCCGTGCGTCATCGAAGCATAAGTATCGGGAGCATCCGCGGGAGGGAATCCCATCGCGTAGCCATCCTTCTCCATCGACTTGATCGTGGCTTGGTGAACCTCCTCACCGGTAACCCCAGCGCGCGTCGCTGAGGTTGCAACTCTTTTGGCTCGGACGACCGCTGCGTGCATCGCAACAACCGCATCGGGAATCTCCCCATGAACAACCGTTCGCGTGCAATCTCCGTTGTAAAGAGTTCGCTTATCGCGAGGGAAAATATCGACGATGATCGGCTCGGAAGTTCTAAGATTTCCATGGCCATGATCGTGGCAGTCCGCGCCGACCGGACCTCCCGCGACGATCGAGGTAGGATTCGTAAAGCCCAGTTCCATCAGCCATATGTCGATCAGGCCTTGCATCCGTTCACTCGTTAAAGGGGCGTCGTCGTGATGCAAAATTCCTTCGGAGTTCGCTTCCGCTCTCGCGATCGTTCTGCAGGCCCTTTCCATCACGAGTTCGGTTTGCGCTTGCGCGAACGCGATATGAGCAATCTCTTCGGGAGACTTCTGACGTCGTTCGACGATTCCCCATTCCAAGTCGCATTCCACTTCGATTCCCGATTCACGGAGCAAGTGGACATAGATCATTGGAATGGAGCGGTCTACCTTGACGACGGTCTGCTTATGGCTGCGCAAGAATTCCGCAGCGGATTGGGCAGTAGCTGTTTCTCGGTCCCCTGAAAACCCGTTGGGCGGTGGGAAGTTTAAAGGGGACCAGCAATGCGTCGCCTTGGAAAATTTCCTGGCTCGCTCCAATTCGATATCGCGTACGATGAGGTTCTTGGACACTTTGTCTTCGTGTTCCAACTCGATCCAAACAACAGGATCTCCAACGAGAAATCCAATCGTGCGGTAGAGTCCTGCATTCAGAGCTGGAACACCTGCCATCATCTTGGCGATCGACATAGCAGCCTACGCTCCCTTGATTTGTTCAACGATGATCAACAGGTGTTGAGCGGCTTGGATCGATCCGACGGTTTTGACGAACGAAACGGCAGCTTCCAGATCCCGAAGATTAAGGCTTGGACCACCGTCACCCGTTACGATGGGTGTTGCCTTCGAGTTGGAGGTTGAAGTCGCTACGGGTGCGGAGGGGGCTGGAGCTGCCGCTGTCCGTCGACGGGGAGATTCACTTTTGGCCTCAGCTCGTTTCATCTGGCTTTTGACGTTTGCAACATCAGCGGCTTTGATTTCGTACTCCGCCAATGCTTTGACAACATCTCGGTTGCGCGCCTCGGGGTTTTCCTCCAAGTAGCTTCGGATACGTTGTGCTTTGCTAGGTTCTTTGTTCATGCTTCTCAGGTTCTCGGTTGGAGATTCGTCCAATTCTTCGATTCGCGATTCTGCGTCGCGCACTAAATGTTCTGGCACTCGATCCATCAATTCATCGAGAGTCACTACACGTTCTACATCGATCATACGTTACGGTTCCTCTACTAAACGGCAGTTGTCGAAACGTGAAAGTAGATTGTTAAGAGGAGCCAATCAAGCCCCGCTTTTTTATCTTTCACACATTCCTGCTTATACCTACGCCCGCTGGTTGGGGGCGAATGATCAATATCGACCGATGATACGGACGGGCAGATGATATGATCGGTCTCAAAGCAGAAAACAATTCAGCGGACCAATTTCATATGGCGTAATGGTATATCCTAACGATCGATCGTCAACTTGCAAATCATAAATTCGATAGGGGAAAGGACTTTGCAATTGCGTGCTCTATCGCAAACGTGCCCAAATCGGTAAAGTTCTTCCTAACAATAAAAACCTTAGTTCTCTCACCCACTCTATCGCGATGGCAAAAACTAGATGGATGGAGCATGAAGAGCCTCGGAGCCAAGATATCAAAGATGAGATTCTTCGCTTACTCCTTATGCTCAAGCAAGGTGAATGTATATGCCCCACCGAGGCAGCAAGGGCCTTTGGCTCCCGATGGCGACAGTTCATGCCCGAGGTAACCGAGGTCGTTGCCGATATGGCGCGGGATGAAATTATCGAGGTCACGTTGCATGGAGTTGTCATCGACGTCGACGAACGGGAGCTCTCCACCGTCAAAGGACCTATTAGGCTCCGACTTTTGAGCAGGCTTGAGGGATGAGGCTGGAGGCTAGAGGAAGAAGGGGGGCTTCGCCCCTAGCCTTGACCGTAGGTCAAGAATAGGTAGCCCCGGGTAGGGGCGTCTCGAACTTAGGCGTGGG
>CAYMXM010000707.1:0-2637 GCA_964394065.1 uncultured Pirellula sp.
CGATTCTACCCCTCACCCCCAGCCCCTCTCCCCGAAGCGGGGCGAGGGGAGCAGAGTTATGAAGCGCAGCGCGTGCTAGGGCGCCAAAGCGGTGTCCGACGGGGACGAGCCCCGGTCGGACGGAAGAGCATCCAGAGGAATAAAAACGGACACTCAAAAAACAATGTCAACACCAACTTTTTGACCACCCAGCCTAAGGCCTCTCCCTCTTCTTCCTCAAGTCTCAAGCCTCACCCCTCACCCCTGATTCGTAAGATTCGTACGATTCGTGGTTTTTCTTCTTCCTCTAGCGTGACAGTAAACATGGGCGAGGCGCTCGCGCGCTCTTGACATAGCCATGTGAAATTTGCGAATAGTAGGGGGTTCGAAACTTGGTACCTCGTCTGGCCCTGCAATTTTTCTTTGGAGGGTAGTTCAACCTCTCGTAACTTCGTATGTCCATCGCACGAAATCCCCGACTAGATCGACGGCGGCGCGTGATGCTCGACTCGGCAGCTCAGGATGCCGAGCTGGCGGTGGAGAACGTGCGCGCCCGCCGCAGAGCGCGATCGAAGCGCCACGAGGGGGAGGATGAGGACGAGTACACCACGAATTCCTACCGCGACCCTGGGTATAGCCAAGCAGTCCGGAGAGCTTGCCAACATCGTTTGGTCCAGCTGATCCCTGTTCGACGCGGGACCGTAGCCTTCGTCCTTTCCGCGTTCTGGTGCGGATTCGCGGGGCTTCTCCTAGCTCATTATTTTCTATTTACCTCCAATCCTGAGCCGGCCCATGGCTCGATTGCAACCTTACCTCTCGGTCATCTATTTCATCTTCGTTCCCCCCACGGAATCGCCCATTGGTTGACCTGCCAACTCTGGCTGTTGACGGGGATCGTTTGCTGGATGAACTTCAATCTTCGTCGCCACAAGCTGGATGACTATCGCGCTCGCTATCGCATCTGGGTTTTCGTCGCTATCGCAGCCTTTTTTTCAAGCTTCGATGCGTCGACTTCGGTCCTGCAGCTCGTCGGGATGAGCATCGACAGCTGGGCGAGAGCCGAAATCGGCTACGGCGGTTGGCCTCTCGTTCTCGCAAGTTTCGCTTCCCTGATCGGAGTGCTGGGGATCCGGCTTAGTTCCGAACTAAAAACGGTGATCTCCAGCGTCGTCAGTTGGATCGTTGGCTTGTTGGCATGGGCTGGAGCCGCTCTGCTCGGAACCGGGCTCCTAAAAGTCCAAATCCCTGCACCTCAACTTGACTTACTGGTTGGAGCCTTGTGGCTCGGAGGGGTTCTCGCGGTCTTTCAAGCGGTCTCGATGTATTTGAGAGCGACCTACATCCAAGCTCAAAAGAGATTCTTGCAACGAAGCGGTTGTGAACTCGGACGAATCCAATTCCAACTTCCAAGCTTGAAGAATCGATTCCGTCGCCGACAGGAAGAAGAGGGGCAAGATACCTCGGAGCGGACTTCCTCAAGTCGCAAGAGGAAAAAAGAAGTCGAACCTACCGAAGAGGAGACGAGGAGTGGACGCAAGCTATTCGGCTTGATTCCGGACCGTCACCTGCGGAATGAATCTCTGGAATTCGAACCTTTCGCCGAAGATGATGGGGGAGAGCTGGATCGTGGCCTTACGAAGAAGCCGGGTTGGTTTGGTATCGGCGGGAACAAGGGGTTAGAGCCGAAAGAAAGAACTACGCAGCCGAAGAAGATTTTCGAACCGCGAGAACGGGATGAGGATCGCGAAGGAGAAGTAGGGAGAGAAGATGAAGGAAAGGCTACCGCTAAACGTTGGGGGATGAGAATGCCAAAGATCCCGAGCCTTCCCAAACTTCCCAAGCTTCCCGCGAGAAAGCCAAAAGAAAAATCTGCGTCTAGCGAACGGGGCAAAGAGACCGGTGACAAACCGGTAACCGAGAAGAGATCGATGTTTGGCTTGAGGAAGAAGCCGACGGATGGGCAAGCGAAAGGATCGGAGCCGAAGGCCGATAAGAACCAATCTCGAAGCGAAAAACTAAAGGGAGAAACCAAGGAGAAGAAGGGCTGGCTGAACATGTTCGATGGCTTGAAGCTCAAGCCACCGACGGATCAAACCGAAAAGGTTTCCACTGAGAAGAAGAAAGAAGCGCCGAAACAGGCGAGCTCAACAGAGCGAATCGGTTCCGCACCAGCGACGGTACCGATTCCTATCAAATCGGGATCGCAAGTTCCGAGTACGACGAGCTACGATGATGACGAGGATTACGACACGAGACCCCTCAGCAAGGCCGAACGCAAACGGCTACGCCGCCAACAAGACGACCGCAGAGCAGCGTAGTGAAGTTAGAAGTTAGAATTGTGAAGTTTGAAAGGATGGGTGTCGGCGGGCTTGACGCGCCGGCGTTAAGGGGGGATGACGCGAAGCGTCCCCATCACAACCCGTGGCGTTAGCGAGGGATAGCGCTGGCAACCACGCATTCATCCCAGGTCTCACAGCACGCCCTTCGTGCCTCAGGGACGTGCCACCCGACGCCTGAGATATTCCCGACAAGGGCTACGTGCACTCGCGATGCTGTCCCTCGCTTACGCCACGGGTTGTGATGGGGGGACGCTTCGCGTCCATCCTCTTACCACCGATGCGTAAGCGAGGCCCAAAAATCACAACCCGTGGCGTTAGC
>CAYMXM010000708.1:0-2627 GCA_964394065.1 uncultured Pirellula sp.
GGTGGCACGCCCCTGAGGCACGAAGGGCGTGCTGTGAGACCTGGGATGGATGTCTCGTTGCCAGCGCTGTCCCTCGCTTACGCCACGGGTTGTGATTTTCGGGCCTCGCTTACGCATCGGGTTGTTTCGCCCCTTTTCTTTTAAGCCGATATCCTGCGGCGCCAGCGACGCCCAAAAGAAGGAACGCCATCGAACTAGGCTCGGGAACAGCGGAGACGGCTATCGTGTCGACCTGCGCCCCTTTGAAGCTCATGGAGGTCCCCAACGCAGTTGCATTGAAGGTATAGCTCTCTACGTTTCCGGGGAGAGTCCACTCGAATTGATAGCCGAGGGTATATTCCGGCCCCTCTCCATACCCAGCAGCAATCCCGTTAAAAAAACCAAGATTCTGAAAGGTTCCGGTCCCAGTCGATGTCGTTAACGCAGTGGGATAGATCCATTCTCCACTCTCTCCGTCGTACTGCTTGTGGATCCATTCCAGTCCTGATGCAAGGCCCACAGGAGACCCGCCGAGAGGAGTAACTGAAACGGTGTTTAAGTCGAGCCATTCGCCGATCCTATCAATGGAGACTTGCCACCGGAGCGTCGTGTTGTACCCATCGCCGAGATTGAAATTGGAAATCGTGACCGTGGGTTGCACCTTGGCCCCGAAATGATAAATTCCATTCGTACTCGTTACAAAGCCAACAGGGCTCCCCGCGTTGATGGTTCCTCCGTTTGGGTTGTTCAGAATCGTGGGAGCATTCGTTTGGGCATTGGTAAACCCCCTCGTCCACTCTTGATAGGTGGTGTTCGGTAGGCCTTGCCAAGGTGGATCGATGTAGCCATCTGTATAGAGTTCGGCTTGGATGCGTCCAGGCGCGCATGCTTGGATTGCCAGGAAGGCAGCAAATATCAGAAGGGACTCTTTCATGGTGTATAGGACTATATATATAAAGGGAAGATGGAAATCAGTTGGGTATTTGGGTGGTCAACCTAGGGTGGCGCGATGGCCTACTACAGGTTCAGATCCCTCGCTTACGCGTCGGGTTGTGACGATTATCTCTCGCCGACTTTCTGCCTAAGGTGCATCGGTTTGTTTCGCCCCTTTCCTTTTAAGCCGATACCCTGCGGCTCCTGCGACGCTCAAAAGAAGGAGTGCCATTGAGCTTGGCTCGGGGACGGCGGAGAAGTTCCCCAGGCTAGCATCCCCGATCATCATTCCGATGCTGGTGTCGATGCGGGTGGAGCTGAATGCCGCATGGACTGGGATCCCCATGTCAATTTTGAAATCTCCAGTCCAATCGGGAAGCCAAGCAGCCCAATACAGTTCCTGCCATGGAACTGCCCCGAAACTACTATCTACATTCAGCTGGGCGAAGTTGATCCCAAACTCGAGTATTTCGGCGTTCAGAACGATGTCGTTCGATGTGGTGAATTTGATGTTCTCGGGATGGTAGCCAGTATCATACGAGTCGCCGGTTGGGGCGCCGATGTTGTAGAGAGGTTCGATATCAGGGTTAATCCCTCCCGAGGTTTGAAATAGAACCATGGTCCCCCCAGTGAGACTGCTAGATGCTCCTCCATAGTTCGCAACCGATAAAGAGGCTCCGTAATCTCCACTAAACGAGTATAAATTTCCCGAACCAGTGACATATCCAGGTCCGCGAACCGTTAGCAAGGGTGTCGACATGGAGGTCGATCCGTCATGGGCGAAGATATCCGTGTAAACCATTCTTATCTCCGGCGTATTTTGCGTCGTCCCCACGCGCCGATGCCACAAACTAGTCCATTCTTGCCTCGTCGTCAGAGGGGCTCCAACGGTCCAGAGATTGTGGGTCGCGGTAACGTCAGGAGTCCCCATCGACTCGATTCCGTACACGTTTCCTGGAGCATTGCCGAAGGTTGGAATGTAGTTGTTTGCCCCATATACGGGGACTGCAGTTGGTTCACGGAAGTGTTTCGGGTTTTCCTCCGCCCCGAATGTGTTTTGATCAACGTAAACAGTTCCGACGAAAAGATACGTCCCGAATGCCGCAAGGGTGGTTCCCTTTTGAACGGAGGAAGCGAGCCACGAAAGGCTTGATTGCAAGAATGACATAGAATGCCCTTTCCCACGATCGATTGAATCGCAAGGTGTGAAGTCTCAGGTACAACAAAGAAAATCCCAAAGGTACTCAAGCGAGGCATTTGGAATTCAACGGGGGGTGACTGCCGCACCAAACTTCACGACGCGGTAAAGAGCAACTCGCGTCCGATCCTCGTACTCCGCCGTTCGTTTGGTGACTAGTCAAGATTTGGCTGGCGGAGAGCTGGCTAAGCCGAGAGGTTATCTCAGCTGACAGCAATTCTTGTCGCATCCCCTACAGCCGTCAAGTATCCGAGCAAAAATTTCTCTACGAGAAGTCCCCCCAATGTAGAACGGAATTCATTCCGTTAAACAACGCTTCCATTCAAAGCCCCTACCCGCGTTGTGGGCTGGCAAAAGTTGGTATTGCGAGGATTTAGGTTTGCGCGAGTTTCGTTCTCTGATTTGTTTCTTGTCCGACCGGGGCTCGTCCCCGTCGGACACCGCTTTGGCGCCCTAGCTCGCGCCGCGCTTTTGATATCTGCTCCCCTCGCCCCGCTTCGGGGAGAGGGGCCAGGGG
>CAYMXM010000709.1:0-2621 GCA_964394065.1 uncultured Pirellula sp.
CTGTCGTTCGCAATTATTGTGCCGAACAGTATTGGGTCAGGCCTCTTTGATTTGAGAGTTCGGATCGAAGCGAACCAGAAGTGAGAACAGAGCGAGGGTGGGAACGGGTAGGTAAACAACCACGGATTGCACGGATGCCACGGATAAGGGGAATCTCTCGCCAAGGCGTCAATGCAGAACTCCTCTTTTCCTTTCTTGGCGCCTTGGCGTGAGTCTTTCTTCCTGCTCCCGGTGCAAATCAAAGAGGCCTGACCCCTTTGATCGGGCTCGGCCCAATCGCAACGATCGCGTGTCTCGCGATCGCGTCGTTGAAATTGGATCGTCCCCTGGCGGAGCATGAGTGCCTCGCGAGAATGCGGCATAACAAATATTCCGCAATTCATCCCACAGCAATTCATCCCACAGAAGACGTGGACAGTCTGGATACTGTAGAGCGCTAGGCGGAGGCCAGCTCGATTGACGGAATCATCAAGCAACGCCCAACCTCACCCTTTCCAAACCTGTCCACGCCTCGGGAGGAAGCTTCCAATTACAATCTATCGGACTTCGCGAACCGTTAAGTAGCTACCGGAGTTGGATACGCGATACGATCGAACTTCCTTCGTTAACGAAGGGCCCTCAATGGGACCAAAATCTTTGTTGTCAAAGTGAAGCTCAACTTGATGCGTGTCCTTTTCAGGATTCCCTACGAACTGCCATGCAACCAACCTACTATGTCCGTTGTAAAAGTCGGGGATCGGTTGCTGAAAGCGAATATTTCCAGCCGAAAACTGCAAATCTGCAGGCTCCTTTGCACCTTCTTGAAACGCATTGAGCAGCCGTTTCAGCCCCGATCTTTTGGCTTCAACTTCCGGTGAAGCCACTTGTAATTCTCGCGCCAAAAGGTTTTCAATCTCAGGATCGGCACTCGAACAGCCAGTGAACGCCATCGCAACACAGAACCAGGCTGCATTCCAATTGAAGAGAAGCTTTGTTGTGAATCGCATCGTAGATTTCCTTTCAATCGGTGACTTGAATTGTTTCGCCACCATTGCGACTCCCCAATGCCCACCAAGACTCGATCGCCGAAGCATCGCTGACGAATCGAACACTGGCATCTGCATTCGCAACCGAAACGCCACCCGTGTGACGACTGGAGGCGGTTGTGGCTGCCCCCTTGTAATTCATGCGAACATTGAGAGCACCCGCGCCCGAGGTGATGCAACTCTTGGAGTTAGGTGGCATCAGATGGTTGTATCGAGAAACTGCATAGTTGCCGATGTACCAGTATCGCCCGGAGTAGGACCACTGCTGCGTAGAAGTCGTTGGAACCAATGCTTTGCATTCATCGTAGATGGCAAGTCTCTCTGGGGGAGTTGGATCTGCGGGTCCATAGCCAATTACAAAGTAATCGCCAGGTATTGAAACTTGATTTTGATTCCCATCTCCTAACACAGCCTCTGATACGATGGCAGTGTTGGAAGTCCCATCGGTAATGTCTCGTAGCTTGACAAATTGATTAGTAACAAAGATTCCATTGTTGCGCTCAGGACTCGCAGCGATATTGATGGCTGAGCCGGATAGGATCCATCCGGAATCGTTTCCGCCGTTGCCTCGGTAGTTGGTTCTTCCTCGTCCGACATCTTGCTGAGGATCGGCTGAATTCGTCATTCGATCGGTATCAGAAGGACACAAGTTCTGTGAAATTCTCGCATCGGTAATTCTCCTATCCTGCATCGCGGAAGGGTTGGAAAAATCCAGCACGTTGTAGATGTTGCCTTGCTCTAAATACGGGAGCGCTGAAGCTTGAAAACTCCATCGATATCCACCTTGGGCTGGATCAATGCGTCCTTGCGGAAAGGTCTTAAACGCGGATTCATAGTTATGTAAAGCCAAGGCCCACTGTTTGAGATTATTGGTGCATTGCATGCGCCTCGCGGCTTCCCGTGCGGCTTGAACCGCTGGTAATAGTAGGCCCACCAAGATCCCTATGATGGCTATGACAACTAAGAGCTCTACCAGTGTGAATCCGTTTTTGAGCCGTTGATGATAAATCCCATTTACCCTGAGTGACATGATTGTAATCCTTCAAGTAACCACTTGAGAAGACATGACGGCCCCATCATGTCTCTCGCATTCCATACCCGTCCTAACTTTTACAACGCAATCTCGATTCGCAACTGCGTTGGGACGGTGAGATTGCATTTGGCGTGCCAACCATGCGCTGAGCGGAAACGCCAATCGCCAGCACCTTAAGAATCGCCTTGTATTTCAGCGATGGTGCCGTTGAGGAATAGAATTCGTTGTTTGCAACGAAGTTGGCTAGCAAGGAGTAGATTCAAGGGAAGAGAAGCGTTCGCCAGTATCCGCCCTGGCTAGGGTCTACTCGGCTAGTATCTGTTCTGGTGAAAGGGCATTACTTCCAATCAACCCACAGTTGCGAAGTCGCAGGGAAAGAAGCGGTGCTGAGCGAATTAACATTGAGCAAGTTTGTGCCGGAGCGTCGCATTGCCTTTACCCTTTTTTCGTGCTCGAGATTCGAGATTCGAGATTCGAGTACCGCTGCGCTGAGTACGAGTAGGCGGGGCGGAGCCGCCAACTTGGCCAATGTTACGAGCACTTCAACCCCTCACCCCCAGCCC
>CAYMXM010000710.1:0-2610 GCA_964394065.1 uncultured Pirellula sp.
TGCGCTGCGATCTCTAGGCATGTTCGGATCGGGAAGTTATTTCAGGACAGTTCCTAAGGGGACGGACGCGAAGCGGCCCCCCCCAGCCCCGATCTGGATGTGACGGATTTTGAATTTGCCGATATAATCCCTTCGAACCTACGGATTATCACTCAACTACGCCCAATTTTCGTTGCCACAGCATGCCATGATCGAGATCGAGTTTAACGGGAAAACCGAAGAGATTGAGGAAGGAACCACCTTGATCCAATTGCTTCAAAAGGCCCAGATCGAAAGTCGATTCTGCGCGGTTGAAATCAACTTGGAAATCCTTCCCAAGCCCCAGTATGCGGCTTGTACCCTCAAGGAGGGGGATAAGATCGAAGTGGTTACTCTGGTAGGGGGCGGTTGATTGTCAACGCTTGAAGAAAACGGTTTCCAAGTCGGTACGCACCGGCTTCAGAGCAGGCTGATCGTCGGCACAGGAAAGTACGATACGAACGAGTTGATGCGCGATTCCCTTCTCGCCAGCGGGAGCGACTGCGTCACCGTGGCGGTACGGCGTGAGAAACTCTACGACCGGGAGGGAAAGAACCTCCTCGATTTTATCGACTTGACGAAGTTTACCCTTCTTCCCAACACCGCAGGCTGTTTCAATGCAACCGACGCCGTGCGCGTTGCACGATTAGGACGAGAGATTCTGCGATCCTTAGAAAACCCGGGAGCGGACTGGGTGAAACTCGAGGTCCTCGGGGATACGAAGACTCTTCTACCCGACCCCATCGCGACTCTCGAAGCTTGCAAGCGACTGGTCGACGATGGCTTCCAAGTCCTTTGCTACACGAGCGACGACCCGATCATGGCGGTCCGTCTCAAGGCTGCCGGTGCGACGAGCGTGATGCCCGCCGGTTCGCCGATCGGTTCGGGGCAAGGAATCCTCAACCCCAACAATTTGAAGATCATCTTGGAATATCTCAAGGGGGATGACCCCGACTATCCCGTGATCGTCGACGCAGGGGTCGGAACGGCGAGCGATGTTGCCTTGGCGTTTGAACTCGGCGCCGACGGCGTCCTTCTCAACACCGCGATCGCGCACGCACGGGATCCAATCTCCATGTCCTCCGCGATGAAGCACGCCGCGATCGCAGGACGCTTAGCATTCCTCTCAGGCCGAATTCCTAAACGACTCTACGCGACAGCGAGCAGTCCCGAAGAGGGAAGTATTACTTCGAGGCCTTGGTAATCCATTTTATTCTTCAGAAGGAAGTTTGAACTGTGTCGGAACGAAGCTTCGATGTCGTTGTCATCGGTACGGGCCCTGGAGGTGAAGGGGCCGCCATGCAAGCGGCCAAAGGGGGAAAGCGTGTCGCGGTCGTAGAGGCCTACGACAAGATCGGTGGAGGGTGCACGCACTGGGGAACGATCCCCAGCAAGGCTCTGCGATTCTCGATTTACAGTGTCATGGAGGCGATGAACAACCCGATCGTCAAAGAGCTGGGTGTTCATCTCAATCCAACCTTCGCGCAGCTTCGAGCTAGCAGTAAATCGATCATCGCCAAACAGGTATCGATGCGACAGACCTTCTACGAACGCAACAATGTCCCTGTCTTTCAGGGGCGTGCCAAGTTCGTAGATACCAACACCGTGGAGGTCGATTCGGAGACGCGGTTGCGAGGCGACTATATCGTGATCGCAACCGGTTCTCGCCCCTATCGCCCCGAAGGTGTCGATTTTTCTCACCCGCGCGTCTTCGACAGCGATACGATCCTCGACCTTGCGTTTAAACCCCAATCGATCGCCATTTACGGGGCAGGGGTTATCGGTTGCGAGTACGCCTCGATGTTTCGGAACCTAGGGATCAAAGTCAACCTGGTGAACACTCGAGCGAAGCTACTTGAGTTTCTCGATGATGAAATCATCGACGCGCTCAGCTATCACATGCGAGACTCTGGCGTGGTGATCCGACACAACGAGTCCTTCGCCAGTATCGAGCCCCATGACGATGGCGTAGTTCTCTCCCTCGAAAGTGGCAAGCAGGTCAAGACCGATATCCTTCTTTGGGCGAACGGACGGACCGGAAATACGGAAGAGCTAGGGCTGGAATCGGTAAATTTGCAAGCCAACTCCCGAGGTGTCATCGCGGTCGATGAATACTTCCGCACAAGTTGCCCCAACATCTATGCGGTCGGTGACGTCATCGGCTACCCTTCGCTAGCCAGTGCCGCCTATATGCAGGGGCGGTCCGCAGCCCAGCATATCGAGGGGAACATGACCTACGAAAAACTGACGGACATTCCAGCGGGGATCTATACCAGTCCGGAGATCAGTTCGATCGGCAGGACCGAACGGGAGCTCACCGAGGCGAAAATACCCTACGAAGTTGGGCATTCCCAGTTCAAGAGTTTGGCTCGTGCCCAGATCACCGGGCGAGCGATCGGGATGCTCAAGATCTTGTTCCATCGAGAAACGCTTGAGATCTTGGGGGTCCATTGCTTCGGTCCCAACGCAGCCGAAATTATCCACATCGGTCAAGCGATCATGAAGCAACCCGCCCCACTGAACACGCTAGAGTATTTTATCAACACGACCTTCAACTACCCGACGATGGCCGAAGCGTATCGCGTGGCTGCG
>CAYMXM010000711.1:0-2598 GCA_964394065.1 uncultured Pirellula sp.
ACTTTGGGAAACGCTCTTTCGAAACCTTCCTCAGATTTTGCCCTCTCGGGAATGCGGAAACGCTAGCATTCCTTGAGGTTTTGCTCGTTTTGGGCTGGCGAGAATGGGTTAAAACAGGGTGGAGTAAAATTAGATTTACTACTTGAGAGGCCTTGTAGTCCACTCGGCGCCGGCTTGGGCCGACCTGACGCATCGGCGCGAATGTAAGGTGGTGTTTGGGATTGTTTGGCCGAGCGTAAGCGAGGCCCGAAAATCACAACCCGTGGCGTAAGCGAGGGATAGCGCTGGCAACCAAGCATCCATCCTAGATCTCACAACACGCCCTTCGTGCCTCAGGGACGTGCCACCCAACTTGGATATTCCTGACTCGCGACGCTGTTCCTCGCTTACGCCACGGGTTGTGATGGGAGGACGCTTCGCGTCCTCCCATCACAACCTCGCCGAAGATTCTCCCTTTCCTTCGACCGGAGGCTTATCTATAGTTCTATCGTGCTGCTTGGAATTGAGCGGCATACTTTGCCTCCGGTCGTTTTTCCGGCTGAGGGACCATCATTTTGCGTTGGCCTGGATCACTATTCGGCGAGTGCAGTAGCACGCTAGATCCTCGCCAGTCTCGCAGCGGCTCCGTGTCGTGCCGCGAACGGTCGGGGGATACTAAACACGACGGGCTGGTGGAAATCACCAGCCCGTTGCGTTTTCTTTGCGTGGCTTGCGTCAGGCCAGGCCGGGCCTCGGCAACAATGTTCCTTAAAACGGCGAGTCCGATCCACCAAACGGATCGTCGGATTCCGCAGGTGCATCTCCAAACGGACTTGATTCTGGTTCCATCGGCTCGGTGCCGAAGGGATTGGTGTCGGGAGTTGAAGGCGTTTCCGGAGTAGAGGGTTCTTCCTCCTTAGAAGCTTCCTGCTCTTCCTCCGTCGGCTTGAATTGGTAAGGGGTGTAGTACTTCGCCTCGAACGCTTCGGGTTCTCGCAAGCAAGTTAGCATTCCACGAGCATCGACGATCAAAACGCGATTGGATGTCGAGTTGCGAATCGGAGTTCGCAGCCCCACGTAAACGCGAGCCTCCGCCTTACCCGTCTTTGCATTGATCGTCACCAAATTCTTCGCGGAATCCAATGCGTACACATGGGTGTCGGTCATGTTGAGAACCATTTCGATCCCATGCACGGGAGAGTCCCAGAGCAAGTCCCCCGTTTTGCAGTCCATGATGAAAAGAAGTCCGTCTTGGGAGACAACTCCCAACGCCGATTCACCGACGACCGCACTTTGGCTCGCTGTCGTCCCCATGGGTGATTTCCACACCATGGGTACGAGCCGTTCGTTCTTCAGCTTGGTTACCATTCCACTGTGAGCAACCATGACGAAGCCGTTGTTGGTTACGGTCGGGAGGGAAGGAACGTTTGAATCGGTCTTCAACGAGGTCCATAGCTCTACTTGCTGCTTATCGATCTTGGCAATGACCAAGCGATCATGGATCGGCCAAGCGAGGTAGTTTTGATCTGCTGAGAGCGCGACGCCGATTCGGTTTTCACCTCCAATGCGAACGATTTGAGGAGCCATATGGGGATCGATGACGTCGTAAAAAACGAGTCGACCACCAACTGAGGGAACCCCTACTTTGCGATCGAATGCGACGAGAGGGCCGGTAGGAACATGAACGAGCTTGCGACGGGAAAGGAGTTGGCCGGTCTGCAATTCATAGACGAGATATTCGGGCCCACAAACGACGATTACATACTGATCGGATACCGCAGGTCCAAAGATTGGTTGCCCGAGGTTCGGAAGCTGATGCTTCCAAATGTCAGCTCCCGATTCGGCATCCAGAGCGGTAATCACGCCACTTTCTCCGATGGCGATCAAAAATACCTTTTGAATCGATTCGGTTTGAACCTCGACGTTTCGACCGATCCGCTGGTAGAGCTTGGCCAATCGGTCAGCCTTTCGTTGGGCACCTTCCATACCCAGTCGCGGCGCCTCGTACGATTTTCGTCCCGCTAGAAGAGTCGCCTCGATTGCCGAGTCGTCGATCTCATCCCCGCGAAAGCTTCCGATGAGTTTGCCGTTCGCCAGAACGCGTACCGTTTCTCGTCGATCTTTGGTATGAGGCCAAATCACGAGGGACTTGTCCCCCGCGTAGAGAGGACCACCGCCGACATTGGTTTCCCAGTGAACTACCAGGTTGCTGTTTTGCAGACTGTGATCGTTGAGGCGACTAAGCTGCGCGTGGCAAGTCCCTACTGCGAGCAAAACAGATACGAGAAGAGTGAATACTATCTGCTTCATGGTGGCTTCTAACGAGATGCTAGGATGAGCGGGGTTCGTATCATTCTAATTTAGGAATGACGGGAGTGGAACGAAAAAGTAAGGGGGACGATGGCTTTAGCATCTCCTGCCCCTGCGGGCAGGAGATGCGGAGAAACGCCGTGTTCCCCGAAAGGATATCGGATGCTTCGCATCCTTATGGCATCCCGGGGTACCCACCCATTCCCATGTCTCCTCCGTACATGTCTCCACCCATCCCGGAACCGCCGGTCAACGCTCCACCGAGTGGGCCGACGGCATTTTCGTCAGGTTTCGCGATCCGGTTGAAGT
>CAYMXM010000712.1:0-2597 GCA_964394065.1 uncultured Pirellula sp.
GGTGCGTTCTAGGGCGCCAAAGCGGTGTCCGACGGGGACGAGCCCCGGTCGGACATGAAACGAATCAAGGAACGAAAGTTGCGCAAACCCAATTCCCCTCAACACCAACTTTTTGACACCCTACGGCTAAGCCGTTCCCCTTACGTCATCCGGAACCAACGTCCCAAGAGAAAAGTCGGTATCACCAACAAACAGACGATGACTCCGGGCCACGTTCCAGCGAATTGTAGGGCAACTGCAGCATCCAAAAAGAGGATGGTGACAATCGCTTGTTTGATGGCAGCAACCAACGTAGGAACGGTCCGATGCTGGACCGATTGAATCGCGCGATTCAGCCACGGAAGGACCATGAGCCCGACCAAGAACGGATAGCCTTGGGTTGGTGAGAGCCTATGCAACATCTCATTTCCTGCGGTCGAAGCGGCAGCTGCTATGAGAAGAACTCCCACCACACTCAATCCCCATCCTCGAACCAAATGGGCGGCCGACTGCTCCAGCTTTGTCTCTTTCCTCGCCGCAAGAGTTAAGCCAACAACGAAAAGTCCGTGCCCGATTGGAACGAGAAACATCGCTCCTCCCATCCGTTCCACCGCAAGAAGTGGATCCGCGGAGGCTGCCAAGCCGAGCGCGATTCCCATCGACAAGTTGGCCGCGCGACAGAGCCCCATGAGCCAAGGCCCCATCCAAGTCATCTTCAACGCGCTATCATAAGCAACGACAAAGCATCCTAAGAGAAGAGCCATTCCAGCCGGTGCAAGAGCCCAAACGGATGTACTTGCCGGCCCCCCAACTCTCGGTTGGACAGAGGCCCCAAAGCCAGCGAGGATCGCGAGGAGGACTCCGCAGATGATCAGTCCCCAACCGAACTTCGCCGCAACGTGCCATGCAATCCGGTCATCTACCAGCGGACCGTTTCGACGTTCAAGGCGATCTCGATCGATATCGTTGACATCGTTGAGAACCATTCCCGCCCAATAGAGGGAGATCGATGCCAGGGAGATAGCGACGAGTGGAAAGGCGTCTTGGAGTTGCCAAGCCCCCGCCCCTAACGAAAAACCCGCCAGTGAATCAGCACTGGCGGTTAACGTATTCGGTACTCGAACGAGTTGAGCCCAGTCCTTGAGCCGAGCCATCAACTATCGCCTTCTTTGGAAGTCAGGGATCAACTCAGGAACCGCCAATCCCTTTGCACCTCGCCCCTCTTCAAGGCGTGCTTTGACGTCTTCTAGCAAATTCTCTTCGTCCGCGTTCCAAAACTTTGTGATCACTTCTGGAGGAAGAGGCTTTGCGGATCGGACGATTCGCATCCCCACCATCCAGACCGGATCGTCGGTGTACCACCAAGGGCTCCTAGGAATATTTGGATCCGAATCTTTCCATACTACGTCGTCGGAGGCCAAACGGGCAGCGGATCGAAGTCGCTCTGCTGGATCACTCCATCCACCACCTCGTGCAACATAGTGATCCGGCCCCTTTTGCCAGCGAATCGCATCGAGCCAATGGACTTTCTTCCCGCCGAGTCGTTCGTAGGTGTCGTGCTGTTCGATCGTCCATTCCCAGACGTTGCCGTGCATATCGTGCAAACCAAACTTATTCGGTTTCTTCGTTCCGACTTTGGCAGGACCATCTTCAGCGTTGTCCTCAAAGACCCCGTACTCCTCGATCTCATCGCGCGAGTCGCCAAAGGAAAAAGCCGTTTCCGCTCCGGCCCGCGCCGCGTATTCCCACTCACCTTCGGAGGGGATTCGGTATTGCACTTTGGTGATTCCACTCAACCATTTGGTGTACTGCTGCGCGGCGAACTGGGTCATCGTAACGGCAGGTTGCTGATTGTCTTCTCCATACATGAAGGTGAGACTGGGATCGTAGAGCGGGGTCGGGACCGTCACCGCATCTGCTTCGTTGGTCTCGTCCACCATCCGAGTTCGCGCGCTATATAGCCTCTTGAACACGTCATAGTTGCGCATGAAGGTCTTGTACTCGGCCCAGGTCACCTCGGTCTTCGCCACCCAGAAAGGATCGACGACAACGGTGTACTGAGGGCCTTCATCTTCTTCGCGTCCTTCTTCGGAATCTGGAGAACCGATTTTGATCTCCCCTCCTGGGACCGGGATCATTTCAAACGAGATGCCGGTTCGTTCGATCGAGTGTGTGTAGGGGACCATGAATCCCCCCTCGATTTCCACATAGGGTCCCGACTCAGGCTTCGTCTTGCTAATCCCCAACTCCGCTGCAGGTGGAGTTTCTGCGAGGACCATGGGGGACGCGAAGAGGAGAGCGGCAACGAGGGGGGGGAATATTCTTTTCATCGATGTGCTCTTGGTAAGTAAAGTCGTGTATCTGGATTGAGGAAATCGTCGATTTCGAATCTGTTTAGATTAACTTGTCGGGGAGTCGATAGCAACCGTTTAAGTAGCGACTATGCAACACACCGTGGCAGGCTTGAGGGATGAGGCTTGAGACTTGAGGGAGAAGAGGGCTTTGCCCTTGGCTTTGCGCAAGTTTCGTTCTCTGATTCGCTTCTTGTCCGACCGGGGCTCGTCCCCGTCGGACACCGCTTTGGCGTCCTAGAACGCGCCGCGCTTTAAGAGTTCTGC
>CAYMXM010000713.1:0-2594 GCA_964394065.1 uncultured Pirellula sp.
AAGTGATTGCAATAGAAGCGAGGACTGACTCGCCATCTCGTTCTGAACCAGAAGCGGCGGCCACTTCACACACCCTACGTCTACGCTCCCACTCGAAATCGGGAAGCTATTTCGAGACAGCTCCAAAACTCTACATATCCTTCTTTTCTAAATGACTTCGACGACTCTCCTTCCAGACCTCTCTTTCAATATCGATTCGATCGCCCAAGAGCTCGCGAGAGAGTTGCAAGTACAACCCTCCCAAGTGAAAGTTGCAATCGAGCTATTGGATGCGGGGAACACCATCCCCTTCATCGCACGCTATCGCAAGGAAGCGACGCGAGGGCTCGACGAAATCGCCCTTCGAGCGATCGAAGATGGGGTCGAGAAGGGACGTGAATTGGCCGCGCGCAAAGGGACGGTTCTCAAATCGATCGCCGAACAGGGGCTTTTAACCCCAGAGCTTCAAAAGCAAATCGTCGAATGCTCCGACCTCCATACCCTCGAAGCGATCTACGCGCCCTTCAAACCGAAGCGGCGTACGCGTGGGACGATCGCGCGTGAAAAAGGATTGGAACCTCTCGCGCAGATCCTGTTGAAACAATCGAACTTGGGGAAACCGAAGAACGATGTGCTGAAAGGTTACGTGAACCAAGAAAAAGGCGTGGCCAACGAGAAGGAAGCCCTCGCTGGCGCCCTCGACATCGTTGCCGAAGTTTGGTCCGAGGATCTCGAAACCCGCGTTTGGCTCTCCGAACAAGGGATGAAACATGGACGAATTGCTTCCAAGGTAAAACGAGGAAAGAAAGAAGAAGCGGCGAAGTTCGAGATGTACACCGATCATAACGAACTCGCACAGCGCATTCCTTCCCACCGATTCCTGGCCATGCAACGGGGAGAGACCGAAGGAGTTCTGAACGTCGGACTGGAACTAGATAAAGATCGAGTCCTGTCCCAGATGCGCAGTTACTTCCTCTCGAACCCTCGCTTCGAGTTTTATACCGATCTCACCGATACGGTCGAAGATTGTTTGGATAGACTTCTCATGCCTGCCACGGAATCGGGATTGTTTCAGAAATTGAAAGAGCGGGCCGATGAGGAAGCAATCCAAGTATTCGGAAAGAACTTGCGAGAACTCCTGATGGCACCTCCGGCCGGTCCCAAGGTGACTCTCGGCGTCGATCCTGGGTTTCGAACGGGATGCAAGCTTGCAGTCGTCGACGGGACAGGAAAGCACCTTGCCCATGCGACCATCTATCCAACACCACCGAGCAGTGATGTCGCCGGTGCGAGCAAGATCGTTCTCGGATTGATCGCAAAGTACCGAGTGGAGCTGATCGCAATTGGGAACGGGACCGCATCGCGGGAAACGGACGCTTTCTTTAGCAAGTTGATTCGCGAGGAGGGGCTCGACGTTACGAAAGCGATCGTGAGCGAATCGGGAGCCTCGATCTATTCGGCGAGCGAACTGGCCGGGCGTGAGTATCCCGATTTGGATGTAACCGTACGTGGTGCGATCAGCATTGCACACCGACTGCAAGATCCTCTAGCTGAGCTGGTGAAGACCGATCCCAAATCGATCGGTGTCGGTCAGTATCAGCACGATGTCAATCAACCTTTACTCCGAAAGTGCTTGGAACGTGAAGTCGAGTCCTGCGTGAACCGAGTCGGAGTCGATCTCAACACGGCGAGCGCATCCCTTCTTTCCTACGTTTCCGGGATCGGTCCGAAACTCGCGGAGAATATCGTTAGCTATCGAGATGCGAACGGACGGTTCGACAGTCGCCAACAGTTGCTGAAGGTTCCTAAGCTCGGGGCGAAAGCTTTTGAACAAGCTGCCGGATTCTTGCGAATCCGTGATGGCAAACAACCTCTCGACAATTCTGCAGTCCATCCCGAATGCTATGGCCTAGTCGAGAAGATCGCGAAGAAGTTGAATGTTACCAAAGAGTCCGTCGTCGGAATGCAAGGACTCGCGCAGAAGGTAAACGCGGGGGAGTTCGCCGATAGCGAATTCGGACTCGTTACGGTAACAGATGTTATCGAAGAGCTCTGCAAACCAGGTCGAGACCCTCGTCGCGAATTTCAGACGGTCAAGTTTTCCGATACCGTTCAGACGATGGAGGATTTGAAAGAGGGAATGGTGCTCGAAGGAATCGTCACGAACGTCACCCACTTCGGAGCCTTTGTCGACATCGGTGTTCATCAAGACGGGCTGATCCACATTTCGCAACTATCCAACACCTACGTCAAAGACCCCAACGAAGTCGTCTCCGTCGGCCACACGGTCAAGGTCAAGGTCTTGGAAGTCGATATCCCTCGCAAACGAATTTCACTGACGAGGAAGGTGTGAGTGGTAAGCTGTAAGCTGTAAGCTGTAAGGTGTAAGGTGTAAGGTGTAAGGTGTAAGGTGTAAGGTGTAAGGTGTAAGGAACTGTCCTGAAATAACATCACGTTTTGGGTAGCCCCGGTAGGCAATGCTGTGAAGCATTTATTCCATGGGAAACTGATGTTTCTCGTCCGACCGGGGCTCGTCCCCGCTGGACACCGCTTTGGCGTTCTAGAACGCGCCGCGCTTTAAGATATCTGCTCCCCTCGCCCCTTTTAGGGGAGAG
>CAYMXM010000714.1:0-2591 GCA_964394065.1 uncultured Pirellula sp.
TGTGAGACCTTGGATGGATGCCTGGTTGCCAGCGCTGTCCCTCGCTTACGCCACGGGTTGTGATTTTCGGGAACTATTCAAACACGTTATATTCACGGACATGCTTACTGCTCTATTGATCCTCTCGGTTCTCTTTGTCGCCTATACCAATGGAGCGAATGCAAACTTCAAAGGGGTCGCGTCTCTTTACGGAAGTGGTACGACGACGCTGAAGCAAGCTCTTTATTGGGGAACCTTCACCACATTCATCGGTTCCCTTGTCGCGGTCTTCGTTTCGCACGGACTCTTAAAGCAATTCACCGGCAAAGGGGTCGTCCCGATCGAACTGGTCGAATCTCCTCTCTTCGCATGCGCAGTAGCGCTAGGAGCTGCAACGACCAGTTTTCTGGCTACGCGATTCGGCTTTCCTGTCTCGACGACTCATGCACTCGTCGGGGCTTTGCTTGGTGCTGGTCTTTCAGCAAGACCCTCGGAAGTTGCATTCAGCCCCCTGCTCGTCACTTTTGTTCTTCCTCTCTTTCTTAGCCCACTCCTCGCGATTGCTCTCGGTGCGATCGTGTACTGGACCTTCCGACTCTGCGGTCTCAACATGGAGAAGCGATCGAGAACGGTGGACATCGTTCACTTCATTAGTGCGGGAGGGGCTAGCTTTGCGCGAGGGCTCAACGATGCACCGAAGATGGCGGCCTTGTTCCTAGTCGTACCGGAGATCGGTCCGATGGTCGCGATTCTTTTGGTGTCGATTGCGATCGCGGTAGGAGGGTTGCTCGATGCAAAAAACGTCGCGGAAACTCTCGGTAAGAAAGTGACCGACATGACCCCTTCGCAAGGGTTGGTCGCGAGCGTCGTCACAGCGGGACTCGTGATTACCGCAAGCGTCCGGAGCATGCCGGTCAGCACGACCCATGTAAGCGTCGGCTCCCTGTTGGGGCTTGGTGCTGCAACCGGACAAGCGAAGTGGAAGAAAGCGATTGAAATCATGTTCGCATGGATAAGCACGGTCCCGTGCGGTGCGATTTTGGCCGCGCTGTTTTATGGCGTGTTGCGGATGGTGTGGGGATGAGTAACGACGAAGCGATATGCTGCGGAGCGTAAGCGAGACCCGAAAATCACAACCCGTGGCGTAAGCGAGGGACAGCGCTGGCAACCACGTATCCAATCCAAGGTCTCACAGCATACCCTTCATGCCTCAGGGGGGAGATATTCCCGACAAGCGCTACGTTCACTCGCGACGCTATCCCTCGCTAACGCCACGGGTTGTGATGGGGGGACGCTTCGCGTCCGCCCCCTTACCGCCGATGCGTCAGGCTACCATGGGCGGGGACGCCCATGCCACGGTATACACGGTATATTGGTTCCATCGTTCGCTTCGGTGGTTTGTTTCGTTTAAGTTGGGAGGGTTGCTATGCATCGTAGAGATTTTCAAACGGCACTTGCATCGGCGTTTGTCCTTGGAGGAGCTGCTACCTCGACGAGGGAATTGTTGGCAGCAGATTCCAATCTGGGGAGCCGCGTATCGAACCCGATCGGGTTATCGACTTACTCCTTGTGGCGTTTCAAGAACGACGCTTTCAAAGATGTCATCAAATGCATCGACTTCGCCTCCGAATGTGGCTTCGATGGAGTCGAGATACTTCTCTATCAGATCTCGCAAACCGAGATGTTGAGCAACCAAGCGTTGCAGTCGATCAAGCGACGCGCCTATGAGCACGGACTCCCACTGATGGGGATGTCGACACACCAAGGCTTTGTCTCTCCTAACAAAGAGGTGAGGCGTCTCAACATCGAATTGACCATCGGGCAAATCGAACTTTGCTACAAACTCGGTATCCCGACGATGCGCGTCAACACGGGGCGATGGGGGACGACAAAGAGCTTTGACGATTTGATGGCCAATCGAGGGATCGAACCTCCGTTGCCTGGCTATACCGAAGAAGATGGTTTCCCATGGGTGATCGACGCTCTCGAGCGATGCCTTCCTGCGGCTGAGAAATGTGGTGTCGTTCTAGGGCTCGAGAATCATTGGGGGCTCGGTTTAACTCCCGAAGGAGTGTTGCGGATCGTCGATGCTATCGACTCTCCTTTTCTTCAAGTGACGCTTGATACGGGTAACTTCCTTGAAAACCCGTACGAGAAATTGGAGAAGCTCTTTCCGAAGGCGGTTTTGTTGCAGGCCAAGACTTACTACGGGGGTGGGGAGTGGTACACCCTCGAACTCGATTACGAACGGATCGGGAAGATGGCGAGGGACGCAGGGTATCGAGGTTGGGTTTCTTTGGAATTTGAAGGGAAAGAAGATTACAAAACCGCGATTCCGAAGAGTCTCGAATTGCTGAGAAAATCGTTTTCAAAGGCTTAACAGGCTTGAGGGGTGAGGCTTGAGACTTGAGGAAGAAGAGGGCTTCGCCCTGGCAGGACTGTCAAAAAGTTGGTGTTGAGATAGTTTTTTGAGTGTCCGTTTTTATTCCTTTTGGATCCTCTTCCGTCCGACCGGGGCTCGCCCCCGTCGGACACCGCTTTGGCGTCCTAGAACGCTCCGCGCTTTAAGATATCCGCTCCCCTCGCCCCTTTTAGGGGAGAGGGGCTGGGGG
>CAYMXM010000715.1:0-2582 GCA_964394065.1 uncultured Pirellula sp.
GCTAAGGGCGAAGCCCTCTTCTTCCTCAAGTCTCAAGCCTCACCCCTCAAGCCTGTTCTCTCAAGCCTGTTCTACGGTGGAGCAAATTGGATTCTTACGGTATTCTGGTTGCAGCCTCCCTTCAATTTCCAAGACGAATAGCCGCATGAGCCGTGACCCGGAGCCTGAACACGAACCTGAGCTTGAACATGCCCTCCTTGAGTTCATGCGAAACGTGGATTCCGGAACTGAGGAGAGTCGCGAGGTTTTTTTGCAGCGTTTTCCCGCTCTGGCAGATCGGCTAGTCGAGCTACTCGATACGGCGGACCTCATCGAGTCGATGGCGGGACCTGCGATCGGGCTTCCCCGCCCCGAATCCCCCGACCTTTCGGTCGATCCGAATGCGTTAACCCTCCCGAACCCCGCCGGGACGACACCTGCCTTGACGTTAGGGGCTTCCCCCCAACGACTCATCTCTCCCGACGAATCGACTCTACCCCCGACCGAACGAAGACTCGGTCGGCCATCGAGCTTCGCTTCCCTTCCGAACCTCGACAACACCCAAGCCACACTCCCCTGCAAATTCGGAGAGTACATCCTCGAAAAAGTTCTCGGTCGAGGAGGAATGGGGGTCGTCTATCTAGCGACCCAATCGACTCTCAATCGCCAAGTCGCCGTGAAGATGATCCGATCTGGGGCTCTCGCTAGCGATGCCGAAGTCTCTCGGTTCTACGCCGAAGCCCAAAGCGCCGGGAGTTTGATGCACCCCTCGATCGTTACGATCCACCACTGCGGTGAACTGGAGGGGCATCATTACTTCTCCATGGACTACGTCCCCGGGACAGACCTTGCGAAGAAGCTCGGCGAAGGCCCGATGAACGTCCGAGAAGCGGTCCGCTATGTCCGGGATGTCGCTCGGGCTATCGACTATGCTCACGCTCAAGGTGTTGTCCACCGCGATCTCAAGCCGGCAAATGTTCTGATCAATTTGCACGACGATATCGTCTTGACCGATTTCGGTTTGGCCAAGCGCATCGGTGCAGACGATGGTTTAACGGCGACCGGTGCGGCGCTCGGAACCCCCAGCTATATGTCCCCCGAACAAGCGGCAGGGAAAAGCGAGGAGCAAGGGGCTTCTACGGACGTTTACGCCATGGGGGCTATTTTGTACGCCCTCCTCGCGGGAAAGCCCCCCTTTCAAGCCGAAACCGTTTTGCAAACGATGATGCAGGTGATGCACAAGGCAGCGCCGAGCGTTCGTCTCCTACGCCCCGATGTTCATCCCGATTTGGAAACGATCGTCAGCAAGTGCCTTGAGAAGATCCCTGCGAGACGTTACACATCTGCGAGAGAGCTAGCCGACGACCTGGATCGGTTCTACCAAGGAGCCCCGATCGCAGCGAGACCTCCGTCGCTAGGACGCCGCGTGAAGCATTGGATCTCCAATGTTCCGATCGTCGCAGCCCTTTCGGGTTCGAGAAGCGTCGAGCCGACCGCGTCGCAACGGATCGCTCAGAATCTGATCATCACCTGCTTGATCGGAGGCCTTCTTCTCTGGCTCGTCGGCCCGAGGGTTTTCGACTCCGTTTATGAAAACACCCTTCCACGACGCGTCGCCATCGCTTCGGGGAGCCCTGGTGGGATGTATTTTCAAATTGCCGGGCAGATCTCAGCGGAGATCGAGCGGGAGACGGGATTGCACCCCAACGTGATTCCAACCAGTGGATCGCTCGATAACTTCAATCAACTCAAAGACAGCAAGGTCCAACTAGCGATCATGCAGGAGTCGTCTATCCGCTCCGACCAAGTCGCTGTCGTCGCGCCGCTGTTCTACGAAGCGGTCCATATCCTGGTCCGAAAAGATCAGAACATTCGAAGCATCGAAGAGATCGTCAGCAAGAAGGTCATGCTCGGTTCGAAGACCTCCGGTTCACGACAAGCTGCAACCCGTCTGCTAACCCACTTCGGAATCGATATCGAGACGATGACAACGGTCGACGGAGATTGGAACCAACCCGATCTTCGGAGCCAAGCCGATGTCGTCATCGTGGTGGTGAAGGTGGGGCAGCAGGGGATACGAGACATGCTTCGAAAGGAATCGTTCGAGCTTTTACCGATCAGCAACGCTTCCACGCTCGCCCTGGCCGAGCCGATGTTTCGGTCCTACGAGATACCGCTGCGCGAGTATGGCTTGGAGGATTCGGCTGGTTCGGTGCAAACCCTTGCCACGACGGCATTGTTGGTATCCCGACGCGACGCCCCAGCTAGGTTGATCACCAAATCGCTTCAGGCCATCTACGGAAACGGAGAGTCTCCCCCGTCGATCCCTGGGATGATCCCGAGAGAGATGGCCGCTCACTGGCAAGGCCTCCCCTACCACGAAGCCGCCCGAGGATTCTTCGCGGCGTTTGAGTAGGGTGTAGGGTGTGTGAAAGGGGTGGCCTGACGCATCGGCGCGAACAAAGTGTTCGGGTAGTTTGGCCGACGCGTAAGCGAGGCCCGAAAATCACAACCCGTGGCGTAAGCGAGGGACAGCGCTGGCAACCAAACATCCATCCCTGGTCTCACAGCACGCCCTTCGTGCCTCAGGGACGTGCCACCCA
>CAYMXM010000716.1:0-2579 GCA_964394065.1 uncultured Pirellula sp.
CCCTCACCCCCAGCCCCTCTCCCCGAAGCGGGGCGAGGGGAGCGGAGATCTAAAGCGCGGTGCGTGCCGAGACAAGAAACACGGAACTTATTTCGGGACAGTTCCTAAACAACGTCGACCAAGTTGGAGACCGATCCGATATCGTACTCGTACTCGAATCTCGAGCACGAGCACGAGCACGAGCACGAAAAAGGGGGCCCCCTATCCAGATCAAAGTCAGCAAAAAAACGTGAATTACTTTTTTTACTTGACAGATTTCTTGTGCCCCCTCCAGACTCAACGAATAGGTCGTGTTCATTGCAACATGGTGTTTTAGATAACCAAGAGGACAAAATGGTACTACAGCAAGCAACCTCTTCAGGTGGGTGGTTATTGAGCAAGCCGAGCTGGACTTGTGCAGTAGTCATTGCCACGCTCTTCCTTTTAAGCTCGCCGAATGGAAGCTATTCCATGCCAGCAGAAGAGGAAGATCCACAAACGATTACTCTAGACGATTACCTCCCCTCAATGGGAGAGAAGTTGAATGTTCGTATTACCGCGCACTACCTAATAGAACCTTGGGATGGAGAATCGGAACCTGAATCTAGTCCTTTTGAGTATGTTGAGGTTCCCATGGATAGAAATGTCGCTACGGTTGACGAGTTCATTCGCGAAATTAAGAAGAAAATGCCGGATGTTGATGTTGTTGTTGTTGTTGATGAAACCGACAAGGAATGCAAAGTTCTCCACTTGATTGACAAGAAGCTAGGTGACAAAGCAAAAGTTCTTGAACAAAAGATTGACATGCAATGGACCGGCGCGCCCTCCTATCTTGCTGAGGAGCTTCTAAAACGTGGGGTTCCTGGAATCGAGCCTCCGTTAGGCGGAGATCTAAGAGAGGGGATGGTTGCGGATTACAAGACAAAAATGAAGGTGGATGCAAAGCAAAAGTCCGTTCGCGATGTTTTCACTCATAGCATGAACTTAAAAGAATATGGTTGGCTTGTTTGGGTAGCGAAAACGCAACGGCATGAAACCAAAGATAAATGGGTGACCTGGGTTAAGTTTTACGGACCTGTTTCGAGGTAATGGTTTAGGCGAGAAACAACGCTGTTGGCAACTCTGACGCTTCTGCGATCCCTCCGGGATCGTTGGCGCCTCTTCACGATTCACCGGTGGTGGCGCTGCGCTTACCTCCGGCTAATGGCTGTAATCCCTTTGGGATACCAGAGGATACAAAACGAATCCTCGAGTTCTCCTCTGCGATTCTCCGCGTCCCCTGCGGTTAATGTCGCAATGTCCTAATAAGGATCGCTGCGGCAATGAGATCGGCATGCGTTCCTGGGTTGGCAAGCATTTTTCCTTTTGGCGTTCGGTGACTCCTCAACCAACGATCCATTGCATGCCACTCGATAGCTCCACGTTCGAGATCCTTTTCCCAAACCTCTAGGAGCTTTACAGCCCGCCCCTGCACCTCCGACGCAAAGCCCAATCCCCCCTTCCTCGCGATGAGGCTATCGGGCCTTTCTGCCAACATCTCCAGTTGAAGCCTCAGAAGCGGGGGGAGCGTTGGAGGAGAATCGACATTCATTCCAGCAACCTCCGAATCAGCCTTCATTTCTTCCAACTGGTGGTATCGATCCGCGAAGCGAAAAGCCAACTCAAACCCAGAAGCATATTGCAACGCGATATCGTCATAGCGAGACGCGTGGCGCATCGCGTCGATCAGTTGCAACGGAGGCTCGGAATGAACATCGTACTCCGAAGAACTTCCTAACCCTCCCGGATTGCAAATGCGAATCGATCGATAGACTCCCTTGGCATCCTCAGGAGAAAGGTTTTCTAAAATCGCAACGACACCTGTTTGAAGATCAGGATAGGGTTGATTTACCACCCGTCCAAATCGGTGGTAGTAAGCGGTGAGGAGAGGAGCGAAAAGGAGGATCGTTCCCAGGCTCGTATTCATCCCAGCTCGTCGCATCATCTCGGTCGTCGAACGCTCGACGAGGAGGCCGACTTGAGAGGATGGATTGGAAGTACAATCCGCGAAGTGCGAGTCGACGCTCTCCCATACCCCCTTTGCTGCAGCGGCGAAGTTCGCAAAGGACATCCCTGCGTAGGAAGCACGCGGATGGACATTCCCCAGCTTCTCGGAGATGCATTCTCGAAGAATGCTATTCGAAGCGACAAAGCCGAGAGTGGGGGTTAAGAGGAGTTCCACTTGGTAACCTTTCCATTTCGCTTCTTGTCCGACCGGGGCTCGTCCCCGTCGGACACTGCTTTGGCGCCCTAGCACGCGCTGCGCTTTAAGATATCTGCTCCCCTCGCCCCTTTTAGGGGAGAGGGGCTGGGGGTGAGGGGTAGAAGTGCTAGTAACATTGGCCAAGTTGGCGGCTCCGACCCGCCACTTCGTACTCAGCGCAGCGGTACTCGAGGTTAGAGCACGAACACGAAAAAAAGCGGAAAGGCAATGTGACGCTCCTGCACAAACTTGCTCAATGTCAATTCGTTCAGCACAGCTTTTTTCTCTGCGCCCCTGCGACGCCCGCAACTGTGTGTTCATTGGAAATGGGGAGGAACTCGGCCATTGTTTCTCGCAC
>CAYMXM010000717.1:0-2577 GCA_964394065.1 uncultured Pirellula sp.
ATCAGGGGGAGTGCAAATAAATGCTGGAGCGAATGGCCGATAGTGCGAAGTCAATTGTCAGAGGATGTCTCACGCAAAGGCGCCAAGGCGCAAAGTGGGGAATGGTGTGTTTCTTTGTGCTTTGGCCATTGGTACATTTTGGGCGATTTTGAAGAAGGGAGCGCAGACGAGCGGAGACGCAGGGGGAAATGATCGTAGCTTCTATCCGCGACTAATTTCTCGACATTCCTACTACCATCCAAACGCTGCAATGAGTTCGCTGTCTTCCAATTGATTAGGCGTCGGCAGCGTTAGTCTTGCTAAGCAGACTCGCTCGGTCCCCGCAACCTTCACGACGCGGAAACGGGTGCGACCATCCAATGTCGAAGGTGCCAATCGATAGAGAGACCTCTTGAGGTCGTCTAGCTCCATTTCCTCGGGGAGATGAATCGGAATGACGCAATAACGGGTTCGCCTCGCTTCTGGGGTCGTCAATTGCACTCGGTCCTTTCCGATCACGACGAGCTCCAAGGAATACTGATCTCGAAACCGTCTGCTGACTTGTTGCAAGGTACGATTCTTCAAGACCGAAACCGCCGTTTGCGTCGGGACCAATCCATGTTGCCAAACACTTTGCCAATCGATCAAAAGGCCAACTCTCGTTTCTTGGGCGGCCGTGAGTAATATTTCGGTGACCGAACGCGCCTCGGGAATGGCGAGTTCACTGGTAACACCCCGCTTTAGGGCTTCGCGGCTTCCATTCCAATCTTCCGGATCGAAAAGCATCAAAGGTTCTTTGCTCGATTCAGGCCAAGTCGGTATAGGGCGTTTCTGAACGCGAGCAAGAAGAACCAACGAAGTCCACATGCTCCCTTTCTGAAGAGATGTCGCATTGGATTGCCATTGAAGTTTCCCATCGATCGGTCTGCATGAATCATGAAATCCCCACTGCTCGACGAGATCGTCGGCCAACGCTTGCTCCTCCCCTGCTGCGACGAGCCCCTGTAGATCCCAAGTCGACACCTGCGATGGTGCCTCTCCGTTGAGCGCAGGACGAACGAGAGGATGTCCGTCGTCGGGAATCTCAAGTTGCAGTTGGTGCTTTGCCAAAAGCGATCGAATCAAACCGTCAATCGTCTGCTCTTTCGCGTCAAACGAAACCGTGAGGGCCTCGTCGATTCCTGCGGCACGAAGTTCGGGCCAGTCGATGGTGATTCCAATCCCGCTGATGCGTGCAAAGAAGTCGACGCAACTCGAAAGACTAAGCTCTTGAACTCTCCATCGCGCAATCGTGAAGTTGGTGGTTTTATCCGACCAAGGGGGAACCAACTGAGAGGACGGGTGGGCTTGAACCTCTAGTGGTTCGTCGAAGTTCTCCAAGTCGAGTTCGTTGACGAAACTTGCACCGGAGGAAGCCTTTTCCCCCATGTCGAGTTGGGGGGTGAGTAGCTGCCCAAAACCAGCAGGTCCGAAAATGTCGGGCAACCGATCCGAAACCCCCTTCTCCGCGTCGGTCGGATCGTCTTGATTGGTGTCGGTAGGAGAAGGAGTCTCCGCTGAAGCGATCGGTGGATCGTCGGAAGCATGGAGAAAATCTGTGAGCCCCACAGGATCCTTGCTGGGGCCAGGAGGAACTTCCGGGACCAGTCCCTTTTCCTCTGGAAGAGTAGGGTCTGCACCCTCGACAGTAGCACCCGATTCCGGAGGAGAATCCGGTTCGCGATCCGGGGTGAGATCGGGAGCTACATTGGGAGACTCGGAATCAATCGAGTCGGGATCGGAAGTCGGGGGAACCGTTGTAGGAGGTTCAACCTGCGATGGCTCTGTCGGTCCTTGCGCGACAGGGGGCATCGCGGTAGGAGCCGAAGTGTTCATAAATCGGAGGAAGGACCAGAATCCCAACACGGCTAGTATGGAGCCGACGACACCGATCGTTGCTATCAAAAGGATTTGGCGACGTTTTGCTTGCTCCGGGCTTTGCCAACCTTTGGTGGGAGTGACGGGAGCCGGGGCAGTTCCGGGGAGTGCGTAAGGATAGTTCGAAGCGGTCGCGAGAAGAGGGGCTGACTCCGAGTCCGCCGCAAGCTCCCCCGGTTCGCCCTCCAGATCGACATTATCCCAGCGGACTTGCGAAAGGTCTTGATCAAACGGGTTCGGGGGGATATTCGCCAAGACTTCGTCCCAATCCCCATAGTCGGCTTTGGTCATCGCCGCCGAATCGACAGGAGAAGGAGGGGGATTCGGCCGTGGGCTAGCCTCCGTGGTGGTCCCCGCCGTGGGAGTAGTGGCCGTGTCGTCGGGAACGGCCTGGTTGGGGACCGCGACCAAACTTCGGCACTTCGGACAGGGAAGAGTCTGCCCCAGTAAGTGCGCATGGCGGACGACAATCCGACTTTGGCAGTTGGGACAATGGAGCCGAAATGGAATCAAAGGAAAAACTGCGGATGCACTAGAGACTCAAACGAAAGAAACGCCATCTCTTCATCATAACCGTACAGGTGGATCAAAGTCCACGTTCCTTAGGAAAAGGGGCGTATCCAAAACGTGGCCCGGGCGTCTCGCCCGGAGGAGCCTTCGCAACTCCGGGCGAGACGCCCG
>CAYMXM010000718.1:0-2551 GCA_964394065.1 uncultured Pirellula sp.
TAAGCCGCTGCCCCCTCATCCCCAGCCCTTCTCCCCCAAGGGGGGCGAAGGGAGCCAAACCCTAGGAGAGCTTCGCTCTGGTTCGAAACTGAGCCCTCGGGGCGAAGCCCTCTTCATCTCCACTGCAGTGTGGCGTCCTCTGCGGTCGGGTGGCACGTCCCTGAGGCACGAAGGGCGTGCTGCGAGACCTTGCATTGGCTGCATGGTTGCCAGTGCAATCCCTCGCTAATGCGTCGGGTTGTGATGGGGGAACGCTTCGCGTCCCCTTACCATGGATGCGTCAGCCCATGGCGCCACGGCTATACCTGGCGAATGAAATGGGCTGCGTAGCTGCGGACTTCTTTACCGTTGAGAACGTGAACCGTACGTAGCTGTGCGACCATCGCATCGCTGAATTGCGACATAGGGACATGCACGAGCGATTTCCCAAAACGCTTCGCGATTCGTCTCCAGATAGCCGTCGGCGAAACGGGAGAAAGGAGCGCAATCTGCTTCGACTCCGAATGCATACAAGCCGCTGCGACGAGCCTCTCTTCCAGCGTATCTGCAAACTCCAACTCGCGATCCTCCCAGACATCTCGAATCGGCCTAGGAGGATATAGGAACAACGCTCCTCCATAGTTCGCAACCGCGATCCCTGGCCCCAGTATCTCTTTTCGGAAATCGGTCGCGTAGAACGCCAAGGTCGACTCCCACTCCAGCTCTGCAAACCAAGTTGTTCGCCACGAATAGGTAGCCGGATCTGGCTGCGGGTCGAAAAGGAAGAGACATGCGTCCAAGGTCCCTACGCTGGGTGGCTCCACTTTGACATAGAGATCTCCAGCATACCAATGCCGAAGCGTTTCTCGAATGTCGATTCCATCCATCAAGCTAGTCGTGAACTTTTCGCTTCGAGCAAGATCTGCTCCGATGATCGCCTTGGCTCGCTCGATGACTCGCGTTCGAAAACTCTCGATCTTTGCATCCTCGGGAAGCCATGAACATTGCTTGAACGGATTCCACTGCATCTGCCATTTTCGAGATTGATCCTTGAGAGGTCGTCGGTTCAGGTTCAAACTTCGCCACTCGCCCTGTTCTTCACCGAGCCGACAGAGAGCGGGAACGATCTCTCCTTCGGGTAATTGCAGCTTTTGGATTCCCATCTTCACCGTAGGCCACGGGAGATATTCTTGAAAAGCATAGTTGCGCAGCGTCTCCGTGACATGGATCGCAAACTGATCCCCACACGTCTGCTTCGCTGCAAGGACCAGCGTATACATATCGGGAGTAAATCGTCGGTCGAGGAGAGAGAGATTTCGAATGTACTTCAGGCATTGCGAGATGAGAGAAGGGGATATCTTGCGAGCTCTCTTTCCGAAGTCCGCCATGTAGGAAGCGCGCGCCGAGAGCAAGAGTCGCTTCACTCCATCGATCGCAGGAGCGTGGGCGTCGGTAGCGACTAAGTCGTATCGCGCTTGTTCGTACACTGCGGTTAGGTAAGGAAGCTCTCCAAGCATGAAGGCCAAGGTCGATTCTTCGACAGAGTAGTTGATCGCAGGTTCCGCTTCGTAGGCCTCTTCTTCTCTCGGTTGCGACTCCAAAAGTTGGCGTTGATACGCTTCCCGAATCCAAGGCCAATGCTGCACCGAGCAGACCATGACAATGTTTTGATAATACTGCCGCAACCGATGCAGCCGAGAAGCCATCACATCGATCCGCTGGGCGATTTGCGCCGATTCAGGTCGCTTGATCGTAGTGAGAAGAGCTGCGTTAAAAGTATCCAACGGAACGTCCCGTAGCGCATAACAATCGGGGGTCCGATAGCTCTCTTCTCCTTCGTAGACCTCCGTTTCCAAATCGATGAAGCGGATCGGAATGCGTTCCCCCATCGCGTAGCGGATTGCCGCAATCACACTTTGGCTAGGGTCGATCGGAACATAGCTGTATGGAAACACTCCGTTTTCCAACTCGGATTCCACATCATCGTTTGAATCCGGCCCATCTTCTCTTTCAGGGGACCATTCCGTCTCCTCGTTTCCCCAGAGGACTTCCGGTTCTGGTGCTTGGACCACGATGGAGAGAGTGGGGAGTTGCTCGACGCCGGCGAGGACGCTTTCACGAAAGGAAGCGGGGAGTGGGACGGCCAAACAGTCCACTTTTCGCTCCAGCAGCCAGCTTTCCACAGCCTTCGCATTCGCACCGCTTCGATGAACGACCGGTAGAAGGGTAATTTTCTCATCGAGTCGAAAGGTGTCGGACATGTTAGGAGACATATTTTTTGTTTGGGAAACTGAATTATGAATGCGCTTCAAAGATATCCGCTCCCCTCGCCCCGCTTCGGGGAGAGGGGCCGGGGGTGAGGGGTAGAAGTAATAGTAACAAAAACTTCATGAGAAACCTTGTACTTCACGCTCCCTTCCGCGGAGGTTCCTGTTTTACTCGTACTCGTACTCGTACTCGTACTCGTACTCGTACTCGAATCTCGAATCTCGAGTACGAGTACGAGTACCGCTGCGCTGAGTACGAGTACGAGTAAAACAGGAACCTCCGCGGAAGGGAGCGTGAAGTACAA
>CAYMXM010000719.1:0-2539 GCA_964394065.1 uncultured Pirellula sp.
GGCATCCATCCAAGGTTTCACAGCACGCCCTTCGTGCCTCAGGAGCGTGCCACCCTGGCGCCCGAGATATTCCAGACAAGGGCCACGTTCACTCGCGACGCTATCCCTCGCTAACGCCACGGGTTGTGATGGGTGGACGCTTCGCGTCCGCCCCCCTTGGCACGGATGTGTCAGGTCACCTTCCGGCTCCCAACCCATACCGGGCTCTTTTTGACAATCTCTCCGGTTCGCACTTGCAGCAACTTGCCAGATTCTTATAATCGGCCTCCCCGTAGCGGTCGGTTCCTTAGTTGGAGGTGCCTGTTGCGAGGCAGATTGAAATAACGCAATAGAAATAATGCAGCGGGCATAGCTTGACAGTCTCCCCTGCGGGTGTAGCTCAGTTGGTAGAGCACAACGTTGCCAACGTTGTTGTCGTGGGTTCGAATCCCATCACCCGCTCTTTTCTGTCATGTTGTGCCCTTTTTTCTTCATTGAGAGGACGTTTTCAGGAAATGTCAGCTGTCGACACCCAGGCACAAGATTCCCAGCTTCAGCTAACCGTAAAAGTCGACAAGCCGTCGAGTTGCCTCCGGCATGTCGTCGTGACCATCCCACGCGCTGAAATCGATCGTTATTTCCGTAAGACCTTCGATGAGATCGCTCCACGAGCCGATTTGCCTGGCTTCCGAGCCGGGAAGGTTCCTCGCAAGTTGCTGGAAAGCCGGTTCCGAAAGAACGCGGCCGATCAGGTGAAGAGCAATTTGGTGATGGATTCCTTGCAGCAGATCACCGAGGGTGGGGAATTCTCTGCGATTTCCGAGCCCGACATGGATTACGGAGCGGTTGAGATCCCGGAAACCGGAGATTTCACCTATGAGTTCAAAATCGAAGTTCGACCGGAATTCGAGACCCCCAATTGGAAGGGGCTTGAAATCACGAGGACCGTCTACGATTTGACCGATGAAGATGTCGATCTGCAACTCAAGCGGACCCTGGAACGGGTCACCGCGGGAGAAGCAACCGATGCTGAGGCGAAGCTCGGCGATCGGGTTGTCGTCTCGATCGATTTCACCCAAGATGGAAAACCGATTAGCTCCATCGACGAAAAGCTGGTGCAGCTTCGCAGCAAGCTCAGCTTGGCCGATACGGTGATCGAGAACTTTGGCGAACTCTTGGTAGGAGCTAAAGAGGGAGATACGAAGTCGACCAAGGTTAAGATCTACGATACTGCGTTGAACGAATCGCTTCGCGGGCAAGAAGTGGATGCGACCATCAAGATCGAAGAGATCCGCCAAGTCAACGTCGAAGGGCTCAGCGCTGCGACTTTGGACAACCTCGGATTTGATTCGGCTGATGAACTCCGCAGCTTCGTCCGAGAAGAGCTTCAGCGCCAATGCCAGTACCACCAAAACCAACTGATTCGTGAGCAAGTCGTAGCGAAGCTCACCGAAGGAGCAGACTGGGATCTTCCACAATCGACCGTTCGTCGACAGGCAGACCGAGAGCTTCATCGTCGCGTTCTCGAGCTTCGTTCCAGCGGATTCTCCGACGATCAAATTCGATCGGCGGTAAATGTGATCCGACGAAACATCGAAGCCGAAACGCAGGATGCTCTACGAGAGCACTTCGTCCTGGAGAAGATCGCCGAGGACCTCAAGATCGAGCCTACCGAGGAAGAATACACAGCAGAGATCGAGCTCATTGCAGCCCAAAGCGACCTCTCCCCTCGTCAGGTTCGAGCGAAGCTGGAGCGGGGAGGACAGATGGACGCTCTTCGCAACCAGATCCTTGAGCGAAGAGTCATCGAGCAGATCGTCACGGATGCAAACGTGACTGACAAGCCAGGTGGTTCGATTCTGAAGTCGGAGCCAGATGAATTCGCAATCGAGTTTCTCGTAGCTCCCGTATCGCAGATCCTTCCAGAAGCGAAGTACGACGAGAAGCCAGAAGACGGCGCCGACAACAAAACGGTGAAGCCAACCTAAGGCGAGCTCAATTTAGGGTGTAAGCTCGACTTTGCGTAAGACCTTTTCGACAAGATTTACAGGAGCTGCAGGATTATCCAATCCTCAGGACCTCTAATCCTGCTCATCCTGAAAATCTTGTCAGATAAGATTGAGGCGGTATTCACCCTGAGTTGGAAACGTCCATTGCGTTCATCGGGGGAGGAGCTGGAGACGTTGTTTAACGGAATGAATTCCGTTCTACATTGGGGACCACCCAATCCGTTACCATTTTCCCTAAATCCTTTGCTTGGCTGCTCTGCATACTTCTGCGCGAATAAACGAGCATTCTTTCGAATCTCGGCAGAGTTTATCGTTTCCATGATCGTTCTCTTCAAAAGGTCGATCTCGCTCGGCGAAACAGAAGCTCCCATCCCTTGCGCTACAATGCGTTTGCTAACGAGTATCTGCTCCTGATGAAGGGGAATGGTTCCAATCGATGCGGAGCTTGAAGCAGACCCACTTCCAGGTCCCGTAGTGCGAGCCCGGCAACGTGCAGATCTCGAGCAGCAATGCTAACGCGACATCCTCGCTGGAGAAGTTCGATTGCAATA
>CAYMXM010000720.1:0-2516 GCA_964394065.1 uncultured Pirellula sp.
GTGCACTCGCGACGCTGTCCCTCGCTAACGCCACGGGTTGTGATGGGGGGACGCTTCGCGTCTCCCCTATGCCATTGGATCTGAGCTAGAACCAGCGACCACTTCACACACCCTACAATTACTATGGAACACTCCGTTGCACCTAAGCTTCGATCGGACCTGCAATGGGTTCAGTACCAAGAAGATCGTCGCTGGGTCGCATGCGATCCGATCTCCAGTTCCTACTTTTATTTCAGTCAATTGGAATACGAACTGGGACGCATGTTGGATGGTAAGACGTCGCTGGAACGACTTTATCAAGCCATCCAGCGGAAATGGCTTGGAACCACGGTAAGCCAACAGTGGGTTGAAACATTTGTCCAACGCCTCGCAAGAGCGAATCTGCTTCAACCCTCCCTTCGAGGCCCGGTTACCTCCGCGGGGCGCTCCACTACAGCCGGTCCCCTACGAAGGGCCTTGCTCAATCCTTTTGCGATTCGCTTTCCCTTCTTTCAGATCCGCGAACATGGAGCGGTGGCCCGCCTGCTCGCTTCTTTTCTTTTCCATCCCATCAGCATGGGGATCGCATTTCTGCTGGCGTTCACAACCCTGCTGGTTGTTGGGCTTCAAACGATTGAAAACTCGGAAAGGATCTTCTACGACCTTGAACGGATCCGAGGGGATCGATGGATACTCTTGCTTCTCCTTTACGCCGTGATCAAATCCCTTCACGAACTGGGGCATTATCTTGCCTGCGTTAAATATGGAGTCCAATGCCGAGAAGTTGGAGTCATGTTTTTAATGTTTACACCTTGTCTCTACTGCGACACAACTGATTCGTGGCGATTGACCTCGCGATGGCAACGGGCCTTGATCGCGGCAGCCGGGATTCTCGTCGAGCTTTGGATCGCGGGGGTTGCAGGGTTGATCTTCCTGAACACCCAAAGCGAACTGGTTCGGACCCTCAGTGCGGGGGCCATGTTGATGTGTACGGTGGGGACGCTTCTGATCAACGGCAATCCACTCTTTCGGTACGACGGCTACTATATACTGTCCGATTTGTGGGGCGTCCCCAATTTGACTTATCAAAGCCAACGAGCCAAGTGGGGAACCTTTGTTGAGGCCCTTGGGGGGCGTTCCGTGAACCCAGAAGAATTTGACAAACCGGTTTGGCAACTCTGTTGGTTTGGAGTGCTCGCGTCGGTCTATCGAACCTTGGTGTTATTTCTAATCGCGTTTACCATCTGGCGTCTTTTTATTCCTGCGGGGGGAGGGGTTCTCGCCCTTTTCCTGATGGCTTTACTTATGCTCGGACTAGTTGTCATGGCAATACGCTTCTCCCGCTCGATCGTTGCGGAGTTTTTCGCTTCGAAACCGATTCGAGCAGGGAGGGTAACCATTTTGATCGGTCTCCTAGGGGGGCTGATCTATGCCTTCTTCTGGCTCCCTCTACCCAATACAGTCCGAAGCCGCGGGTACTTAGAGTTGGCGGAAAAGAAATCGGTCTATTGGCCAGAAACGGGATCCCTCATGTCGGTAGGGGAGTTAACCGGCGAACTGGAGGCTGGTTCCTTACTTTTCTCGATCGACAATCCAGAACTACGACTCGACTTGCTACACCTCAATCAAGAGATCGATGAGTTGGGAGAGCGCATTCGCGTGTTAGAAAGCCTGCAAGTCGACGATTCTAGCGCTTCGTTTGAACTTCCGACGTTGAAGGAATTACGGAATGAACTTCTTTCGAAACGAAGCCACCTTCTACCACAATTGGAATCGTTTACACAAAGGGCTCTGCATACCGGTTACTTCACCCCTGCTCCGATGGGGCTTCCTGTTGCGTTGACAGCGGGAGTTCGCGAGGAAGAAGTTGGGCATGCCTTGCACTTGAAAAACATCGGCATGGTTCTGGAGCGAGGAAAGCTCGCGGGTTGGTTTTCCTCGAACAATCGCTGTTATGTTCATGCGATCGTATCGGAACAAGATGTCCGTTGGGTTCGTCCGAAGACGCCTGTTCGCGTCATCCTCGACTCCAGTCCGAACAGGTACTCCGAAGGGATCGTACAGCAGATTACCCCCGAGCCCTTGACCGAGTTTCCTTTCGAATTGCTGGGGGACCCGTCGTTGATAGGCGTGCGAAAAGGAGATGGCAGACTCGCCATGGAGACTCCTCACTACTTGGTAGTCGTCGATGGCCCTGCGCTCCAAGAAGAATCGATTCGTGGTTCTCGTGTCACCGTTGAATTCGAAGGACCGTCGCGTCCCCTGTGGGATTGGGTCCGCGAGTTTTTGGCGATTCAGTTTCGACCGACGAAGCAGACTTGAGGTAGGCGGAGTGGGAAACCACGAATCTTACGAATCGGACGAATCTTGGAGAGCAGGCTTGAGGGGTGAGGCTTGAGATTTGAGGAAGAAGAGGGCCATCTGTTCTAACCGCAGGGGGCGCGGAGAAGCGCAGAGTTAAAGCCGAAACAGTTAGAGTTCCGCTCCCCTCGCCCCGCTTCGGCTCGTTGTACCACACAAGTCAGGCAGTCGAAATT
>CAYMXM010000721.1:0-2500 GCA_964394065.1 uncultured Pirellula sp.
GCCCCGCTTCGGGGAGAGGGGCTGGGGGTGAGGGGTAGAAGTGCTAGAAACAAAACCCGGTCCTACTCCATAGATTTTCTTCGTACTCGTACTCAGCGCAGCGGTACTCGTACTCGAATCTTGAGTACGAGTACGAAAAGAGGGGGACGCTTACTAGGTCGCCAAGGCGATGTTTGGATTAGCGGGAGCCTAGCATGCCGATCTTAGAAAACTCAAACTTGATTGCGAGTCTTCTCTACGGTCCGATGTGGACTTTCTTGGCGGTCCTCTGCCGTCTCGGGCCGATGCTGACTCTCATGCCTCCGTTGCAAGGGACCGCGATTCCGAATCGGGTGAAGGTTTTGCTTCTCCTCATGGTGACCGCGGTTATGACTCCGATTGTGATGGAGTTTTCGACTCCCATCCCAGGAAGCCTTTTGGAGATGGTCATCTCTCTCGCCAAAGAACTTCTTCTCGGTTTAATGTTCGGAACCTCGGCGATGATCATCGTTACCGCTCTGCAAGTAGGTGGGCAAGTGATCAGTTCCCTCGCTAGTTTGGATGTCGCTCAAATCGCGGATCCTACAACGCAAGAATCGATCACGGTGGTAAGTCAGCTCTTTTCTTGGGTTGCGATGGTTTTGTTTCTGACCCTCGGTGGGCATCGTGTGATCGTCGGAGCCTGCGTCGATAGCTTTGCGACCTATCCAGCGGGGGGAGTCCTATTGGAGGAGTATTGGCTTCTTCACCTCCCCGGACTTTTCAGTCATAGCATGGAGATCGGCTTGCGAGCCGCAGCTCCACCCGCGATCGCTCTCTTGTTGGCCAACTTCGTCACCGCGTTGATCGGAAGAACCCTTCCCCAACTCAACATCCTGGCGATCGGATTCAACTTGAACGTAACCATCATGCTGATCGTTTTAAGCCTTTCGGTAACCTCCATCGGCTGGGTATTTCAAGATGAATTCGTCGGTTGGGTGGAATCGACTACAGGGCTCTTCCCCGCGGGGGGCCGCCTCTCGGAGGAAGGCTAGTCGCGATCCATGGCTGATCAAGCGGGTGAAAAGAAACATATAGCGACCGACTATCGCCGGCAGAAGGCCCGCGAAGATGGAAACGTTGCGCGCTCCAGCGACCTGTCGTCCTCGCTACTCCTCTTGATCGGAGTGGTCCTTTTAGACGTTACGGGACCCGAGATTGGAGGGGCGCTCCAGGAATCGATTCGGGAAGCTTTTTCAGACTATGCTCCACTCGTTACCGATTCGCGCACCGCGATGGTGGATCTGGTTCGCATCGTAAGCCGGGCCTCGCTGGCTGTGCTTCCCTTGTTGGCTGGCATGGTCGTCACGGCGTTCGTCATCCACTACGCGCAAGTCGGTCCATTATGGCTTCCGAATAAACTCGGAATGGACATCACCCGCATCGATCCTTTGAAAGGGATCAGGCGTCTCTTCTCTTTGACCAACGTCACTCGGCTCGGTTTTGGATTGTTCAAAATCGGAATCGTCACGGGGATTCTTGTAACCGGTGTTTGGGCGCGCTGGGGTGCGATGCTTGCGCTCGGTTCTACGGAGTTAGGCGGAGTGGGGCAGTTCGTTTGGGAGACGATGATCGAGCTTTGCCGAAACGTCGCCATTGCGTTGCTCGTACTCGCAATCATCGACTATGCGTTCCAACGTTGGAAATACGAGCAAGATTTGATGATGACCGACGAAGAGCTTCGAGAAGAAATGAAGATGACGCAGGGAGATCCTCATACCAAGTCCCGGCGCAGAAAGATCGCGCGAGAGATATCCCAGCAGCGTCTGGCGATGGATGTTCCCAAAGCGGATGTCGTGATCACGAACCCGACGGAGCTAGCGATCGCATTGCAATACGACCCCAAAACGATGCGGGCTCCTGTTGTATTGGCCAAGGGTGCGGATCTGGTTGCGGCTAAGATTCGTAAGATCGCTTTAGAGCATGGGATTCCCATCGTGGAAAGGAAACCCCTAGCCCAAGCCCTTTTCCGAGAGGTCGATATCGGCAAGCCGATCCCATCGAGCGAGTACACCGCCGTCGCGGAAGTCCTCAAGTACGTCTATCAAGTCAAAGGCAAATCGATCCAAGAACTTACCGAAACGCTCAAGGAACAAATGTAGAACGGAATTCATTCCGTTAAAACAACGCTTCCAGGAGAAGGCTTTAGACTTTCGACTTTAGGCTTTGGAAAGACCGAAGTCGTAGGGTGTGTGAAGTGGTCGCTGGTTTCTGTTGTGAATCCGGATGGCAGAAGGAGTTTTCAGATCGTTGAATCGCAAAGCGATGATCTTGGGCTGCCATCGCTACGCGATTGAAAACCGGAACCAATCCATGGAAATAACTAAACGCGGGCAATTGGAACCCAAGATGGACACCTCCCATGGAAGACAAATCGGATCGTTGATTACTTACCTAAATTGCCAATTTGCAACTTCGTGCGCCAGCCCAGGCCGGGGGTGAGGGGTAGAAGTGAGATCTAACTAAGCCATTGTTTACTAAG
>CAYMXM010000722.1:0-2496 GCA_964394065.1 uncultured Pirellula sp.
CAGCCTTGACCTACGGTCAAGACTAAGGCAAAGCTCTCCTCTTCCTCAAGTCTCAAGCCTCACCCCTCAAGCCTGATTACCGATCTACATCAAGCGTTACTTCGTTCCCTGTTCCGCCGATTTCGGTGTTCGAACCGGTTCTGGATCGGATCACGGCTCGGAAACTGTCGGGGAGTCGCATGATCCAGACGACGAATACCCAGATACAACAGATCATTGCGAGCATCGCCAACAGCGCGACCAATCCCTCGCGCATCATCTTGTCACCCATTCTCGCGACCGGGGCGGTTACCGTTTCCGCGCGGGCTTGAACGAGGACCCATAGGTTCGCTGACTCCTTTCGTTCGACGTAATCGATCGATTTGCGGGTGATCTCGACCTGCGCCATCGCAGCGATCCACTCTCCTTGGTACTCCTCCCCACCACGTTCCAACGAAACCGGATCGATATAACCGTGAGTACCCTCGGATTTCAGCTTCGAGAGCATGTCGTCACCGATTTGGTATTTGATCCTCGGTGCACTGACTTGATCCTCTTGGAACTGCGCAAACGCGGGGTGCTGCAGAATGGTTCCCTCCCGAGTCTCGGTTTGAAAACCGGTCCCCGCATGGCCATCGACCATCACAGCAAGGCGATCGATCGACTTCAGCTTCCCTTGCCCATCGGTTACGTTCGGCAGGTCCTCGGGGAGGAGGTCGAAATCTCCGAGGTTGATCGTCAAAACAAAAACCCCTGTGACTGCCCGATCGGGTTCGTCCGAACCAGGTGGATTGTCGATCTGAACCGAAATCGGAGTCGACACCGCGATCTTCCAGCGATTGGTCGAAGTGGACAAGAACGGAACGCTGACGTGAGACGACATCGTCCCTTGAAACTTGCGAGGAGACATCCCCTCGAGCGAGTCTTGCGATTGCCCATTGAAGTAGCTTCGGAAGGCAAAGTTATAACCGATGCGATTCGCGCTCGCTCCCGTGAACGTCGCCGCAATCATCGTTCCCCAACGATCGGTGACGAACATGCTGTCGAACTCAGGGGCGTTTCGCTTTCCCATCGTCGTCGACTTGATCTTGTTGAATCGATCCTCGAGATATTGCTCTAACTCGTGCCGTTTCGGAATCTCCAAGAGCTTGGCCCGATCGTCGTTCGATACTTGATCCTTGATCAACGACTGGAGGAGCTCCGGCCCAGCGGTATCGATGGCATCAGCAAATTTCTGTTCGAACTCTGGTTGCTTTGCTTCGTCCTCGATCAATCGGAAAAGGGTTTCGATTTCTTTTTCGAGCGTTCGGGCACCGAGCCTTGCGGCAAAGAGGTTGTTCTGCAAGACCATCTCTTTCAATTCGCCGCTCGACTCTCGTTCCGCGACCGCGACACCGCGCCAAAAGAAGAGGGCCATCGCGATCAACAGCAGGACGGGTCCGACGATCCCGAGCATCATCATCGGCAAGTTCAATCTGGCGATCTGTCTCCGTTCGACCGCTTGGAGGACCTGTTGCACGTTGGCGAACCGATCTTCCGGTTTTTTGGCGAGGCATCGGTCGATGATCCCGGTCAACCAACGATCGATCCCTGGAATGCGGTGATGTTGCCGAGGAAAGGGGGATTTGTGGATCGTATCCCGATAACGACGAAGCCTCTCGGGGAGGCTCCCTGCGGTGTCGAGCGTCGAGACCGTATCGGGAGTTCGATAAGGTGGCGTCCCGACAAGCATACAATACAGAATTGCTCCCAATGCGTAGACATCCCAGCGGGCATCCGGAGCGGCGTTCAAATCGGCTTGCTCGGGAGCCATGTAGAAAAGAGTTCCCAACGAAGGTGTCTGTTCGTTGGAAAGACGGCTTTGACCGAAGTCCGCGAGTCGAGGTTGCAATTCGGGATCGAGCAGCACATTGGCAGGTTTCAAGTCGCAATGCAAAACCCCTTTGCCGTGCGAATGATTCAACCCGCGCGCGATATCGGTGAAAAGGGAGACGGCTTGCGGGATCGGCAAGCTTCCCTTCTTTCGAATCAACTCGTCTAACGAACCACTTTCCAAGTACTCCATCACGTAGTAGGGAGGTTCCGCGTCCCATCCCACCTCGAGGACCTGCACGATCTGTCGGTTCCCAGACATGCTGACGAGGTTCTTCACCTCGCGCGTCAGCAACGACCAGTTCACTCCCGATCGATGCAAGTAGAACTTCACCGCGACGACGCGCCCGGTGTTCAAGTTGGTTCCGACCCAAACTTGCCCGAATGCCCCTTGGCCCAAGAGCCGTTCCAGTTTGTATCCGGGGACTTGCGCAGGTGGGACGGTGGCTCGAAGGCTCAGTTCTTCCGCTCGCATCTGCTCGCCGACCGTCTGGTTCAGTGTCGCGTCAAGCTTGTCTGGAAATTGAGAGTGGGTCACTGTTCCTGGTGAATGATAGCGTTGGAGTAGTTGTTCAGGACGAAAGCTGATTAGTTCTCAGTGTAAATGATTGCAGGGTTGGAAACCTAGAGGAACTTGAAAAAGAG
>CAYMXM010000723.1:0-2467 GCA_964394065.1 uncultured Pirellula sp.
GAGACGACGGACGAGTCCCCGTTCACCCTGCAAGTGGGAAGGTAACGCATCAGGGTAAGCCAGCGAAAGGGGTAGTGCTGCAGCTCCCGTTAAGTATTTTTTGAATGAAACGCGGAGAGGCTGACGCTGTAATTCGTGACGCCCTGAGACGACTCTTCTAGATTAATTAGAATCGTCGCGCCGGCTTTCTATCGCAGCTTCTCTGCGCCGATGCCTGGGAGGGGCACGGCTGGATCAACTGCTGAAAGCCGGAACGTGCGGGTAAAGCTATAAGACGCAGGGACGCAGAGAGAAGTTGGACTACGAGAAGTTTAAATGCGACTCTGCGACTCTGCAGCATCGACAAGCTGATCCAATAAGCAGTTCGTTTCCAGCACGACATGAATTAATCCTCCAACCGAACCATTTTGACTACCAAAGCGCGGTCCCTTTGACCGCTCTGTCGACTGTTTACAGCCTCGAGTTTTGCTTATGCAATCCGTATGCACAAAAGAAAACTCAAGCTACCAAGTTGTGGCGCGACCCCCATTCTGAGGTTGATTGAGTTCAAAGCATCTAGCGAGCAGCATTCAAAAAAACTTTTGTTTTTCAATGCAAAACCAGAGAAGGAAGCTCGTGCGTCGACATGAGATCTTTGAAGGCATCGAGAAAGCCTTCTCCCTTAAAAGAACCAAAAACCTTTTCGCACACTTATTGCAAATGCATCACAAAGTCACTAGCATAACAAAACGAGTCGACGCCCAGACACACCTACGTTGTCACCAACCCCTCGAAAGGTTCCTGATATGCCAGTTTTTTGTAAGAAGCCCTTGCGTGCCGGATTTACGCTCGTCGAACTGCTGGTGGTCATTGCGATCATCGGCATTTTGGTGGGACTGTTGTTACCGGCAGTCCAAGCGGCCCGTGAAGCTGCTCGCCGAATGCAATGCACCAACCATCTGAAGCAACTCGGATTGGCGATGCACAATTATGAAAGTGTCTTTAAGGTCTTTCCACCGCTGGGAACCAACCAGAGTCTCACCCCTGCGTTTGCGACCAACAGCTACTCCACGCAAGCCCGCATCCTTCCGTACATCGAGCAAGCGAATCTACACAGCCTGCTCGACTTCTCCATCGACCCTTGGGTGGGTTCGGGACCGAATCCAGCGTTGAACCCGATTGTCTTCTCAACATCGGTTCCAATTTTTCAGTGTCCCAGCGATCCAGGCCCGTCGCACTACACGGTTGCAGGTCTCTCCTGTGCAGGGATTAACTATATGGTCAGTACCGGAAGTGGAACGAAGACGTATTACGATCTTCGGCACCGTAACGATGGAATCGCTGGTGTGAACTCCCGCGTGAAGATGGGAGATATCTCGGACGGAACTTCGAACAGCGTCATGATAAGTGAGACGGTTCGAGGAGACGGTACCGACATCACTCTCCCTGCGGGAACGACACCCCAACGTCCCTATCGCAAGATGCTAAGTGGTACTTCCGGGTCTAACCCAAGCGCAACGGGGGGCGTGCCTGGATTTCGTGGGACGGGTTCCGGTTGGACTGGTGATCCCATTCAGAATCCTGATCTAGCTCCTGTGGTGACCAGTCACACCGGCTGGAGCGGGGGACAATCCGGGACTGGACGTGGGCTTTCTTGGGTGCGGGCCATACCAACCTACACATCAACCCAAGGGTACAACACTCCCAACAGTCGAATACCCGACATACAAGCCCACGGCACAGGGTTCTTCGGGCCGCGTAGTATGCACACCGGGGGCGCCAATGCAGTCCTCTGCGATGGCTCCGTGCATTTTCTCAGCGACGGTATCGATACGCAGACGAATTGGTCGCTGCACAGCATCAACGGTGGCGAAGTCATTGGAGCATTCTGATGCGAGGCATCTTGGTTGCGTTAACGATCTTGCTCCTGTTCATCGGGTGTGCCCCCGCTGGAGTCACAGGAGGGACAGAGGGGATGCTTCGTATGGAAGGTAAGCCTGTTGAGAGCGTTCGGCTTTCCTTCTATCGGAACGACGGTACCAACCGGGAACTCCAAGGGTTTGCCGTCAGTACTCTGGATGGAACCTTTCGATTGTTTCAGAACGAGGCTACTGGTCCTCTCTGGCTTTCTTCTGGCGAGTACTCTGTCACTCTCGAATCGGAAGGAGCGATCACTCGTGAATGGCCCAAGGAATTTTCAGACCCGGCAAAAACTCCCCTCCAAGTGAACTGGGAAGAGAGAAGCAAAATGCTGGAACTGGAAATTCCTCGCGCACGCATCCGCTATTGATTATTCGTTGGAAATCTCAGCGAGACGGGAAAGGCAGCCAGCTTCAATGGAAAAACGCTATCTATTTCGACATTCAAAATGTTAAGAAGTGCGAAGCTCTTTTTCAATCTGCGATAATCGGCGGAATCTGCGGATGATAAAAGAACATCCGCAGATTCCGCCGATTATCGCAGATTGTTAAACGTTCAACGAATGCGT
>CAYMXM010000724.1:0-2464 GCA_964394065.1 uncultured Pirellula sp.
GCAGAACTCTAAAGCGCAACGCGTGCTAGGGCGCCAAAGCGGTGTCTGGTGGGGACAAGCCCCATCCAGACAAGAAGTATTCCCTCGCTTACGCCACGGGTTGTGATGGGGGACGCTTCGCGTCCTCCCGCTTACTCCTCAATGCTTACACCTTACTCCTTCTTCTTCCTCAGGACGAAACTTTGGATTTTCCAGCCGTCTTCTTCGGTGTGGACGACGCTTCCGGTTGGCATGAAATAGGAACGGATTTCGTCGAAGGGTGGGAGGTCGCTGCCATCGAGCTTTTGCTCGCGATCTCGGTTCTTGTGCTTCGGGTCGAGCAAGCGGTCCAACAGGGCGGCGAGGACGCTTCGAGAGGCGTTTAGTTGTCCTGCCCGGAAGAGCTCATATTGCATCTCGAAGGATAGGGCTGGACGATTGATTTGCACCGCGCTCGACGGTTCGTTCGCGGAGATAGCGTCCATGATTTGGGTCACTCTCTCGACATCGGCTTCCTTAAGGAAATCCGATTCGGTCGGAGCTGCTTTCACTCGCTCAATCAACTCTTTGATCAACTCGGCATCCGATCCGAAGACGAAGTATCCATCGACGATACTGATCGCCCATTGATCGAGGAGTGGCTCCTCCCCCTCTTCTTCCTCGTCGTCACTGTTGTTGCTTCCTGGGGCCGAGGTGGAATTTCCAAAATCGAGCTCGATCTCGATTTCCTCTTCGTTCTTAAAACTCCAAATTCGGTACCCCTCGACATCGAGTGGTTCGCCGTTCGCCTCGTTGCGTGCATAGCGATCCATGACTCGATTGAGCTTCTTCTCGGGGTCCTTGAGTTTGAGGAGTACGAGAGAGCGTTTGCTCTCGGTCGTAATCGGTTTCACGATCTCGGTGGCGATAAAAAACTCGCTCGACAGGAAAGGGAGTACTTCCTTGGGAATATCGATCTGCGGACCTTGGATATCATCTCGAATCCCTTCCATGATCTCGTTGAAAGTACCGGGGCGTTCGGGGTCGAGGTAGGCGTCTACGATCGGTTCAAACTTGGGGAACGCTTCCTGGATATTCCAGGAGAATGCGTTGATGGTTACCGAATCTTTGCTGAGCCAAACGGGGGGCTGAAGGGTCTCCACATTCGGGAAATCGAGAATCTCAACCCCTTTCTTCACCGGCTTCTTCAGTTTGACGAAGCCGTGGTGGAACAGGTCGAACTCCTCTCCCCCTAAATGGACGTGACCGACGGCGCATTCCAATGCACCAAAACCTTGATCGTCCAGGAGCTTCAACAGGTCTTGCTGGTTCTTCAGTGGCTTGCCACCGATAACCCTGAAGAGTTTTGCGATTCCTAAAGGACGAACAAAGTACTCGACTTCCCCAGGCCCATCTCCTTGAACCTTGGCATGGACCTCTTGGTAGAGTTCCGAATTCGCGAGGGAGTCCTTCTTGTCACCCGATTGCGAGGCGAGCAACTCTTTCATCGTTTGCTCATCGTCGGTGATGATCAGCTGACCGGCGCGCAGTCCGTAATTGGACTCGATCAATCGCTGTTCGTGGCTGGGAGAAGGGACCAGATACTTCGTGATTTGGAGATCATCGACATTCCAAGTCTTCGAGGTTCCTTTCCTAGCCTTCAACTGTTGGTCGATGCGAGTAAGGAATCGATTGGCTTCTTCCGTTCGATCGTCAACGTCGATGACCATTGCGATGGAATAAGGTTTCTCCCCTTCGCGAGCGATCCAACCGATCGACGTTTGCCCTGCGGAAAGTTGCTCTAGATCGTTCGCTTGGAGGTTCATTTGCCAGCCCGCTTCGGAGAAGCGGGACTGCAATTCTTGGCGTTGGGTTTCCCAAAAAGGAACGAGTTTGTCGTTGAGCGCTAGCTTTCCTAACTCCGTTCCTTGCCACAGTTCTAAGAACGCGGGGGTATCAGGAAGGCTAACGAGGGCCTGGGTCGTGTCGGGGAACATCTGGTTGGCAGGAACTGTTTCTGCTCCGAGGGCCGATAAAGCGAACCAATTTCCGATGATTCCAGCTGTCAACAGCGTCTTCTTACCCAATCGCCCCATCCCTTGAAGCGATCGGTTGTCACCCCTACTTGAGCTTGGCACCGATGTCCCTCCTCGTTGTTAATTGTCCCAAAAAGCTAAATGTCAGCCTGTTTCAAACCGTGTATCGTATCGCAAACCTACGATCGATGGGAGCCCGCGCTGGGTTGTTTCTCGATCAGGGGTGAGGCTTGAGGGGTGAGAGAGAAGAAACCACGAATCGTACGAATCTTACGAATGAATGCAGTAGGGGTGGCACGCTCAGAGCGAAGCGATGGGCGTGGTTGGGAATCGCGTAGCGATGGCAGCCCATAGCCGTGGGGCTGACCCCAAGGTGGCATGGGTTGGAACCCGCCAATTTGGCCAATGTTTCTAGCACTCCTACCCCTCACCCCCGGCCCCTCTCCCCGAAGCGGGGCGAGGGGAGCAGA
>CAYMXM010000725.1:0-2449 GCA_964394065.1 uncultured Pirellula sp.
AGCAGAGTTCTAAAGCGCAGCGCGTTCTAGGACGCCAAAGCGGCGTCCGACGGGGGCGAGCCACACCGGATCTTGCTTCCCTTACGCGCGTCGATATTCCGCAAATGCCAGAATCCTTGGCTCTTCCTCCGATTTTGCCTCTTCGATGCTCTCCATCGCCAACTGGCAAGCTTTCGAAACGGGGACGCCAAGGATATTTCGGAGCCCGGCGAGTTCGGACCGGGAAAGCTTGAGGACTGATTGGGGAAACCAGCCAACATCGGGGCTGAACGATTCGGAGCGAATCGAGATCGGTTTCTCACCCCCATTTTGGGTTGCGGGAGAGGTGTCCAAGGCGATGACAATCCGATCCGTGCTCTCTGCGCCGGGAACCACTGCAACGATTTGTTCTGTCTTCACCCTGACCAAGCTCCGAATGCGATCAACCTTTTTGAGATTCACTCTCAATTAACTACTGGTAAGTTTAGTCGGATCGCGACAGGAAAAAAAGGGGGGCTGAGGCAGCAACACCTATGGGTGCCGCGACCACTTCACACACCCTACGACTACGGCTACGATGGAAATCGAGTACTTCACAGCGTTGCCCGGAGGGGAGGGTGACTTCCACCAACCGATATGGACTTCCAATGAGCCTTACGATCATGAGGCGGATCAAGTTCTGTGCTGGCCACCGGCTGTATAAGCACGGGGGCAAGTGCGAACATTTTCATGGACACAACTATGTTGCCGAGTTTTTTGTAACCGGAGATTCTCAAGACGCCGTCGGACGTGTGTTGGACTTCTCCGAACTGAAGGCAAAATGCAAAGGTTGGTTGGATGAACACTGGGACCATAGTTTCCTGGTCTATGATCAAGACCAAAATGGGATCGATGCCCTCAGAATGGTTCAGCCCTCCCGCCTCTTTCTCATGCCGTACAACCCTACCGCAGAGAACATGGCCAAGTATTTACTGGAAGTCGTTTGTCCGGCCCTCCTCGCCGAATGCGGCGCGCGGGCTACGAAGGTTCGGATCTGGGAAACGGACGAGTCGTTTGCAGAAGCTTCTGTGGATTGAACCAACTTTCGTGCTTTTAATCTCGACACGCGCCGCGTTTTATATCTCTGCTCCCCTCGCCCCGCTTCGGGGAGAGGGGTTGGGGGTGAGGGGTAGAAGTGCTAGAAACGTTTTCCAAGTCCTTCCTCCGCCGCTGCGCGACGGAGGAGAAAAAGCGCGGGGGGGGACGCTGCGCTAGGACGCCAAAGCGGCGTCCGGAGGGGGACGAGCCCCCATCCAGACGGAGGCCAACAGGAGAACGCTGAATATGCCTATTAACCCAAAGTTACCAACATGGAGGAGGCTTCCTTGCTACGGTCAAGGCTAAGGGTGAAGCCCGCTTTTGCTCTTAACTTCGCGGCATTGGATTAGCATGTTCCGATCGACCGTTTCTCTAATGGTTCTCCTAGGGATCTTCGCCATCGGTGTACGATGGTTCGCGATCGAGCGAGCCTCGGATCGATTTGAGTCAGATCCCGATGCCTACCGACTGCTCGCCGAGACTTGGGCCAAGTCGGGAACATTTGGTCAGCCGTCCGCGGAAGGAGTCCTCCCTACCGCTTTTCGCCCTCCGCTCTATCCCGCTCTACTCACCCAGGTCGTCTCTGCCGATTCGAAGAAACTCGATACCGGAAGTCTCAGCTGGGTTCATGCGCTTTTGGGGGCGGGAACCGTTACATGCACCTCGCTCTTCTTTCTTCAAGCTTCCCGAGGAACCTATCTCGAATGGGGTACTCGGTCTCTTGCGCTGGGAACCATCCTCTCGGGGATGTGGGTCACCTTCGACCCGATTTTGATTCGCCAGTCGCAATTGATCATGACCGAAACGCTTGCGACTTTTCTGATGGTCTTTCTTCTGCTCCTTCTAGTGCTCGTGGCCTGGGCGTCTCGCCCGAAGGAGCCTTCACTACTCCGGGCGAGACGCCCGGGCCACGGTGAGGAAACGCCTGTTTTCTCAGGGAGGAGCGCATTTCTTTGTTCCCTTTTTGGACTCGGGATCGGGTTGGTAGTCGGTTTCAACGCGCTCTGCCGTCCCTCAGGAATCGCATGGCTTGGCGTTTTCCTACTCGGATCGGCAGGAATTGCCATCGCCATGCGATTGGCACGTGGCCCGGGCGTCTCGCCCGGAGCAGCCTTTGCAACTCCTGGCGAGACGCCCGGGCCACGGTGAGGAAACTTCCATTCTTCTTACGGATTACGGAAAAATGTTTCCCAGCGTTATCCCTCAAAGATTCCGTCACCGAAATCTCGTCCCCGAGCGCCAGGGCGTTGAGAAGAATTTGTGGGTCGATCCAGCATATGAGGTTTGGGAACAACGCTCCTCTCCGACCCTTTGACTTCCCCCTCATCGGGGGTGGCTTCGGAGTATTCGTCGTCGTATCGAGACTTGTAGCCTGGGAGCTTAGCTCGTTCGA
>CAYMXM010000726.1:0-2445 GCA_964394065.1 uncultured Pirellula sp.
CCCCCAGCCCCTCTCCCCTAAAAGGGGCGAGGGGAGCAGAGATCTTAAAGCGCGGAGAGTGCTAGGGCGCCAAAGCGGTGTCCGACGGGGGCAAGCCCCAGTCGGACAAGAAACGTCCAATTTTCCAAAGAAAAGTACTTCGCAGCGTTACCCTCCAGGGAGAGTAACTCCCCATAGAGGAGAGTTACATCTGACCCTTTCCAGGCTCTTGAGCTACAATGAATATGTAGTTTCTTCCTCGCAATGTTCTCCACGATTTTCCTCATTTTGCTCACCTTACAAATCCTCAACGGCTCCTCCAACCTTGCACCTGTTTGGGATCTGCGTTACGAAATGTTGCGCAAGCCGATGGGTGGAACGAAAGAATCCGCTCGATTCGACGGAGATGAGCGACTCGACTCCACCCATTTTTTGGCTTGGTCGGGAACCGAATTGATGGGGTGTTCCAGTTTGATGCGTGCAGACAATGTTTCTTTGCAATCTTGGTTCCGTCCCGGAACCAGCGTTTATCAGCTCCGGGGGATGGCGGTCGCCGAGGGCAAACAGGGGCAAGGGATTGGAAAAGAGCTGCTGCTTGCGATCCACGCCTGGGCCGATACCCCAACAACGAGGCCTGCTTGGCAAGAGGACCGGACTCTTTCAGATCTTTGGTGCAATGCGAGAGAACCGGCCATCGGCTTCTACGGAAAGAACGGATGGAAACCGATTGGCGATCTCTTTGATATCCCTAATGTCGGCCCTCATATCGTGATGTGGCGAGACCAAAGGGAACATCCTCAGATGTCTGGAGAAGCCCCATGAGAGCCGGAGTTAAGACCGAGAACCGGGATCAAGACATCGTCATCTACGATGGGCAGTGCAATTTCTGTCGTGGCCAGGTGGAGAACCTGCGACGGCTGGATGGGAAGAATCGGTTTCAGTTCGTTTCACTCCATGACCCTGCGGTTTCGAGCATCGTTCCCGATCTAAGCTTTGAGCAATTGATGGAGCAGATGTGGATTGTCACGGCGAATGGGAAACGATACGGCGGGGCGGATTCCATGCGTTATCTTTCGCGTCGTCTCCCAATCCTCTGGCCTTTGATGCCGATATTGCACCTACCTGGCACTCGCCCCCTTTGGAGGTGGGCTTATCGCAAGATCGCCAAGGCGCGATACCGAATCGCGGGGAAGGATTGCGACGAAGGTGGTACTTGCTCACTCCATCGCTAGCGATCGAGGAAGCATGAAGGAGATCGTTCCGCGACTTGAAGCTCTCACGGCAGAGGAAGGTTTCCCGTTGATGGGGATCGCATCGGCACAAGAGTCGGATGCGTTCGCTCGCTTCTCCGATTGGTTGGATCGAGGCTACTACGGCACGATGAGCTATCTGGTTGAGCGACGGGAAGCTTATCGCCATCCCGATTCTGTGTTGCCCGATTGCAAGAGCGTCGTGATGCTCGCGATGCCTTATGCGGCGAATCCGGATACCTTTCGGCCTAAAGGATTCGAAGATCCATCAAGTCGTGGCCCGGGCGTCTCGCCCGGAGATGCTCAGGCTACTCCGGGCGAGACGCCCGGGCCACGTCATGCAGAGGCTCGCCATGCAGGGGCACGGCGGTACGCGGAGGGGCGGATCGGAAACTATGCGATAGGGTCGGTGGATTATCACGACACGATCCGAGCGAAGCTCAACAAAATCATCGTTGAGCTACAGCCTCACTATCCAGAGTCCCATTGGCGGGGCGTCGTGGATACGGCCCCTTTGTTGGAGCGAGATTACGCGAGGTTGGCGGGATTGGGGTGGATTGGAAAGAACACACTCCTATTGAATCGAGAGTGGGGTAGCTATTTCTTTCTCGCCGCGTTGCTAACCGATCTTGAACTCCCTGCGGTCTCCCCATCCACCGAAGTGCAAGATCATTGTGGAACCTGTACGGCGTGTCTGGATGTTTGCCCGACCAGTGCGTTTCCAAAAGCGAGGGTTTTAGACGCAACGCGATGCATCAGCTATCTGACGATCGAAAGCAAAGGAAGGTTTCCTGACGATTTACGAGAAGGGGTCGGGGAATGGATTTTCGGCTGCGATCTTTGCCAGATCGTATGCCCCTGGAATCGGAAGAGGAACCATGACTATCTCGAAGTGTTTGCACCGGACAGGGAAGAAGAGAAACGATCCTTGGCGCATTGGTTAACCCTCGATGAAGAGACGTTTCGCAAGCTCTACAAACGGACTCCGTTTTGGCGAACTCGTTTGCGGGGGATGCAACGCAACGCGTTGATCGCTGCTGGAAATCTGATGCGTAAGGACTTGCTCGGCGCGATTGCTCGATTGTGCGAATCGGATGATGAAGTCATCGCCGAATCCGCCCGCTGGGCGAAGAAGAAAATCGAAGGGGAATGACATTAAGTGGGCGGACGCGAAGCGTCCCCCCATCACAACCCGTGGCGTTAGCGAGGGATAGCG
>CAYMXM010000727.1:0-2437 GCA_964394065.1 uncultured Pirellula sp.
GAATCGTTGACTAGGGCGCTACCCCCTCATCCCCAGCCCTTCTCCCCCCAAGGGGGCGAAGGGAGCCGAAATCCAGAGCTTCGCTCTGGAAGGAAGAAAACCTAACCAATCGCGACGCGGCGGTAGGCGAGGATCTCGGCGCCGTCAGCGAATGCCTTCACGGCAGCGTCAACCGTCTTGCTCTCGTCGAGAACGTAGAACTGGTTGAGAAGACACTTATCTTGATCGAGCAAGGTGTTGTCGGCGACGAATCGGTCGATCTTTCCAGGAACGATCTTGTCCCAAATCTTCTCGGGCTTTCCTTCTGCAGCGAGCTCAGCCTTGATCGCCTCTTCAGCAGCTTTCATCACTTCCGGAGTGAGTTGCAAACGGCTGACGTATTGCGGAACGGTCTTGAGGGCTTTCCCCAATCGAGTAAGATCTTCGTTTTGCGTTATTATCTGGCTTCGAATCGACTCGGTTTCTTTCGCGACGAAGTCTGCGTCGAACTCGGTGTAGTTGAGAATCGACGGTTTCATCGCAGCGATGTGCATCGCGACGCCACGGAAGAAGTCATCCCCAGCCTTTCCGCCATCCTTGTACGAGAGGAGAACACCGATCTTGCTCCCGGCGTGAATGTAGGTCGCGACCTTGTCTCCCTGGAGGAGATAAAGTTCGGAGACGACAATCTTCTCACCCGTCTTACCAGTTTGCTCAACCAGCTTTTCAGCGACGGTCATGCCATCGATCGTCAGTGCATTGAGTTGTTCGACGCTCTCAACGTTGTTTTCTAATGCGAGATCGACCAATCGCTTTGCGAGCCCGGTAAAGTTCTCGTTCTTGGCGACGAAATCGGTTTCGCAACAGAGGGCCAAGACGATCCCCTTGGTCTTGCTCGCATCGACAGCGGTTACAACGCAGCCTTCGGTCGCATCTTTGTCAGCTCGTTTCTCGGCGACCTTCTGTCCCTTTTTGCGCAGGTAATCGAGCGCACCTTCATAGTCTCCGTTCGACTCTTGCAGAGCCTTTTTGCAATCCATCAGGCCAGCGCCCGTTTGCTTTCGGAGTTCAGCGACATCGCTTGCGGAAATGGTAGACATGTTCTTAGTCCCCTATGGGTTGAATCTTGATGAATGTTGTTCCTGAAAAGAGAGCACCGACCCTCAAAAAGGATCGGTGCTAAAGCAACGTGGCACGGGCGTCTTGCCCGAAATAGCCTGCGGTAACCTCGGGCGAGACGCCCGAGCCACGGCGAAAAGGCCACCGTGAAAAGGCTTCCCTTAGGCCATCGATTCGGCTTTTGCTGCCATCTCTGCTGTGATGTCATCCTTGGCTGCGCTCCCGGCTCCCTTTTGAAGCTCTGGGTTCTCAGCTCGCCCTGCCAGAATCGCGTCTGCCAATTGCTTGATGATCAAATCGATCGAACGAATACCATCGTCGTTCCCCGGGATTGGCAAGTCGATCAGGGAAGGATCGCAATCGGTATCGATGAGGGCAACCGTCGTGATCCCCAACGCCTTGGCTTCTCGAACTGCGTTCTTCTCTTTCTTGGGGTCGACGATGACGAGGCACTCTGGGAGGCGGTTGAGAGTGCGGAGGCCGTTCAAGTTTCGGTAGATCTTGCGATACTCTCGGTTGAGAGAAGATTGCATTTTCTTCGAGTATTCGTTGATTCGCTCGCTGTTCATGATCCCTTCGAGCTCTTCCAATCGCTTCATTCGATCCCGAACGGTTCGGAAGTTGGTAAGAGCACCACCCAACCATCGCTCGCTGACGAACGGCATTCCACAGCGAAGGGATTCGCGCTGGATGACTTCGGACGCTTGACGCTTCGTCCCCACGAACAAAATAAGGGAACCTTGCGCGGTCACTTGATTAAGGTATTTCTTCGCGCGAAGCATCCCGCGAAGAGTTTCGCGGATGTCGATGATGTGAATCAGATTTTTGCGACCGTAGATGTACGGTTCCATCTTCGGATTCCAGCGACTCACGCGGTGTCCAAAGTGCGCACCTGCTTCGATTAGCTTTTCTACTAGCTCATTGGCCATTTTTTTCTCCTGCGATACGTTCTGTCCCCACAATGCGGATTTCGGCCAAGAAATCCTGCACAGATGCGACCGAAGCCGACACCTTCTGCGTTTCTGGAACAACCAAAAAGGGTTTTCCCCGCACTATCGGGGATAAGGAACGGGAAAGATTAGTCGATTCCCAGCAGTTTCGTCAATCCACGATTGGAGATCTGCGTTAATCTGCGAAATCTGTGGATAATATTCTTATCCGCAGATTTCGCAGATTAACGCAGATTTCGTAGAGCGGTGAAGAAAAGTAGAGCCGGAGCGATCTTCTTCTCCGCGCCCCCAAGAAGACCCGTCAAGTTTGGCCGATGGACTCGGACGGTGCCAAGTGTTTTGCTGAAATCGGAAGCAAGTTGTTAACGGCGTGCTAAAGTTTAGCGGTC
>CAYMXM010000728.1:0-2429 GCA_964394065.1 uncultured Pirellula sp.
TCAGATTCAAAGGAGAAGACGAAGAGATTTCCATTCCATTCGGTCCTCTCTTTCGCAATCGCGGAGGGCTCTTCGGCGATCACGATTTTCTTTTCGAGAGTCGCGGCCCAATCGGCAAAACGGTTCTGAGCGCGACGGATATCGTTTGTCCGTTGGGCTATCCAGCTACCGAACCATTTCGTGCTATCGTTCGCGTGGCTTGCAAGTTGCTTACCACTTAGCTTGGAGAAGGGGAGATCGGAGATGGCCGCAACCCATGCTCCGTTGGGAATTACTTCTTCTCGGATCGCATGGGCTGGCTCCCAAGGGATCGTGGGAGCTCCGAATCCGAGATAATCGTTAATGAAGCAAGCATGGTGGAACTGGAAACTGCTTTGGATTCCAGGAGATGCGAGTGCACCCTCCGAGGCTCCAGCAACGGCGAGACTGGCGGCGATGATACCGCGCAGCAGTTGACGATTGGAAAGAAAACGCATTATATAAGCCTCGATACCATGTCGTACCGACGCACCGCGCAAGCTGACTCAGCGCGGAGGCTGAATCAGCCATCCGTGGCCACGTCGAGTCAATCAACTTAGGAATGGATTGTTGTTTTGGTGGGACTCCCCAGCTGATCCTTTCAGCCCTGGGAGCATAGTGAATGGTATCGTCCAGCCCCCTTCGCATTCTCGAATGGAGAGTCTCCCTAATTCGCAAATCTTCCCCAGCCCCTTCGGTTTAGCCACATGGTACGCAATGTTCAATTCATAGCGATTGCGCAGATTCAAGGTAGAACGGAATTCATTCCGTTAAATAACGTTTCCAGGAGAAGGCTTTGGACTTTAGGCTTTGGGCTTTGGGAAGACGGGGGACGCGAAGCGTCTCCCCATCACAACCCGTGGCGTAAGCGAGGGACAGCGTCGCGAGTGCACGTAGCCCTTGTCGGGAATACCTAAAGCGTCGGGTGGCACGTCCCTGAGGCACGAAGGGCCTGTTGTGAGCCCTGGGGTGGATGCCTAGTTGTCAGCGCTATCCCTCGCTTACGCCACGGGTTGTGATTTTCGGGGCTCACGCCCTACAGCTACTAAAGATTTTTCCTTCGGAACAATGCGTCCCCGTCTTCCCAAAGCCTAAAGTCCAAAGTCTAAAGCCTCCTAAGCTGGAGGCGTTGTTTAACGGAATGAATTCCGTTCTACTCTCTTACACCTTAAACCTTATCGCTTACACCTTACTCCTCACTTCAGTGCTCTACTTCGATAACAACGCTACTAGCTATCTCTGCCGCGAGGTTGCCGATCGCATTTCGTCTCTCATGCAGTTGCAGTTCGCCAACCCTAGCAGCCAACATTCAGGGGGGAGACGGGCTCGGCAGTATGTCGAAGAAGCACGCGATCGGATTCTGCGGCAGGTGGATGGAAACTGCGAAGGAATGAGAGCCGATCAGATCCTCTTCACCAGCGGTGGAACCGAAGCGAATAACCTGGCCCTTTTTGGGCTCGCCGAATGCTATCCAGGACGGGTTCTCGTCTCGGCGATCGAGCACCCAAGTATCCTCACGGCTGCGGAGAGGCTGACAGCAATCGGCAAAAAAGTTGAGCAGATCCGAGCAACCTCTGCAGGAGCAATCGACTTGGAGCATCTGGAGAACCTCTTGTCAACGAAAGATAAGGACCCTGTCTCCCTCGTTTCGGTGATGGGGGCGAACAATGAAACGGGAGTTCTGCAACCGGTCGAGGAGGTTTCGAAGCTGTGCAAAGCCCACAACGCTCTGTTCCATTGCGATGCGGTTCAGTTGCTCGGGAAAGGCCTTCTTTCCTTTCAGCAGCTTCAACTCGATGCGATGACGATCACGGCCCACAAGACCCACGGCCCAATCGGTGTCGGGGCATTGGTGTTGCGAAACGGAGTGGAGGTTTCCCCTCAATTGTTCGGTGGATTTCAACAGCATGGGTTACGGCCAGGGACTGAGTCGCCGATCCTTGCAGATGCGTTCGCATGCGCGGTCGATGTCGCGCTGGAGAATGGTGATGCGATTGAACGGATGCGTTTTTTGCGGGACAGATTTGAGGAAGGAATCCTCGCCCGTATTCCCGAGACTGTCGTCGTCGGTGGTGCATCGCTGCGGCTACCTCATACGTCGAGCCTCTCGTTTCCCGGTATCGATCGACAAGCTCTCCAGGTCGCTTTAGATCTTCGTGGTGTGGCTTGCAGTACTGGGTCGGCTTGCGCGAGTGGATCGAGTCAACCGTCGCATGTTCTGCAAGGAATGGGGCTCGGTGAAGCGGTCGTGCGAGGCGGAGTGCGGTTTAGCTTTTCGCGGTTTACGACGGAGGAAGAAATCGTTCAAGGAATTGAGATTGTTTGCAACGTGGTTTCGATGTTGAGGAAATAGCGAGGCCCGAAAATCACAACCCGTGGCGTAAGCGAGGGATAGCGCTGGCAACCAGGCA
>CAYMXM010000729.1:0-2417 GCA_964394065.1 uncultured Pirellula sp.
ATACGTGGGGCCAGCCCCACGCCTAAGTTCTAGACGCCCCTACCCGGGGCTACCTCCTTGACCTACGATTAAGGCTAAGGGCGAATCGCTCTTCTTCCTCAAGTCTCAAGCCTCACCCCTCAAGCCTATTCGTAAGATTCGTTCGATTCGTGGTTCATCCCCCGGCCACTTCTTGGTGACGTCAACTATTCCCTATGCTGGGACCCGTGTGCGGGCACGGGTCGGGCTGTTTCTGGTGACGGGGAGGCAGCCAGCTTTGTGGCCTCAACAACAGAATTTCCAGGAGATTCTGCATCTCCGATAGAATTCGAGCTTTCGGCACGACAACTGCGAATGGAGCTTCATAGTGTGAGACAGCGCGAGCTTAAGGATCCTCGCCAATGAAATTCTCTCCATTCTGTCCATTGAAACTATCGTAGGAGATTTGAATCGTGAAGCGTTATTATCGAGCGGGGCGTCAAGGGTTTACGCTCGTGGAGTTGCTGGTTGTCATCGCCATCATCGGAATCCTGGTCGGGCTCCTTTTGCCCGCCGTCCAAGCGGCCAGGGAAGCGGCCCGTCGGATGCAATGCTCCAACAACCTGAAACAACTCGGTTTGGCGTTCCACAATTTTGAAAACGCCCATCGTCAACTCCCTACCAGCTTGCGTCCACCCTCCAATGTTTCGGGGTCGGGAGAACAAAGCCGGGTTTCCGTGCTTACCGACTTGCTACCTTACTTGGAGCAAGGAAACATCTACCAAAGCTACAACAAGGGGATCAACTGGAACCAAGGGACCAACATCCCGTTATCTCAAACGCGCATTCCTTCCTTCATCTGCCCGAGCAATCCAGAGGGAGGGGCACTTGATACGGCTCCTCCAGGTAGCGTTGCTCAATTCATTCCGGGGATTGCTTCGGCGACCGACTATTCACCGATCTTCGGCATCGCACCAGGAGTTTTCACCCAAACCCTTGGGCTTAGCTCTGCGCCAGACCAATACCGCGATCCCGCGGAAACCTTCGCGGGTGTGAATCCACCTTACACCTATGTCCGCGGTTTCTTCCCCAAGAACGCGACGATCAATACAGCGACCGGATTGCAAACCAATAAAGGAGCGACATTTGGCAACGTAGCGGACGGACTCTCCAACACGATTGCGATCGCAGAATCGTCGGGGCGCCCCTTCGTCTACGTGAAGCGGAAAAAGCTTGCGGGTGGTAACGCCCTGACCGATACCGATGCCGCTTCATCCAATACCGATCGTTTGAACTCAGGTGGTTGGTCGCGACCTGCAAGCGACCTCATCCTCTTTGGTGCAACGAACGATCCACGAGGAGTTTTGGGTGGAACCGTTTCCTTCAACTCGACCAACGGGCACAACATCCGAGGGATCACCTACACGTCGCAAGGTATCGCGAGCACGTTGCTCGGTTTGCCGATTGCTACGCACGGGACTGGAGCCCCCTACTCGTTCCATACCGGAGGTGCGAACTTCACTCTCGGAGATGGATCGGTTCAGTTCATCAGCGAAGGAATCGATCTACGAGCTTTCATAGGGCTCGCGACTCCAGCGGGTGGCGAGACCTCGGTCGAATTCTAAAGCGAGCAGCAGACTTTTATGCCGTTGCCTTGTCGTCACCTAGCGAGGGACTGCGTCGCGAGTGAACGTAGCCCTTGTCAGGAATATTTCTCGGGCGCCGGGTGGCACGCCCCCGAGGCACGAAGGGCGTGCTGTGAGATCTTGGACGGATGCCTGGTTGCCGGCGCTGTCCCTCGCTTACGCCACGGGTTGTGATTCAAGAGGAGCTTAAAATATGTATAGAAATATTGGATTCGCAGCAGCACTCCTCGTCAGTTTTGCAGGGTGCTTTGGGAGCAAAGATCGTTGGGAACAGACCCATCCGGTGACAGGAACCGTCTCGTTTAAGGGAACTCCGGTCGAAAACGCCGAGCTGGCTTTTTATCCCGTCGATGGGGATGCCCCCGACGCGGTACGCCCGAGGGCAAAGTCGGCCGAAGGTGGGAAATATGAAGCTTGGACCTACGAACAAGGAGACGGAGTTCCGGCGGGTAACTACAAGGTGACGGTGATTCACAACGAGGTAGCCGTCTCGAAAGGAACGATCGTAGCCAAGCCGAACAGCTTGCCCGCCAAGTACTCGCGACTAGACACCACCGACCTCCAAGTGGAGATCGTCGCCGGGAAGAACGAGATCCCAGCATTTGAGTTGAAGTAGCTTTAGCAGGCTTCAGACTTCAGGATTGACGTCACCATTCCCTTTGGCAACGCTGTGAAGCGTTTTTTACGGGGAAATGGTTCTTGTCCGACCGGGGACGTCCCCGTCGGACACCGCTTTGGCGCCCTAGCACGCGCAGCGCTTTAGAGCTCTGCTCCCCTCGCCCCGCTTCGGGGAGAGGGGCCGGGGGTGAGGGG
>CAYMXM010000730.1:0-2415 GCA_964394065.1 uncultured Pirellula sp.
TCCTGCACCGAACTGGTGCCTCGCAACAGATGGGTCAACGCACTCTCAAGATACTGCTGGACATCCAAGTCGAGGCGGTGCGCACTCGATACCAACGACATCAGATTCGCATTGCGAATCCCAGCGCGCAAGCTCCCAACGAATAGCCAGTTCTTGCGCCCGATCGAGACGCGCCTCATGAGCCTCTCGGTCTGATTGTTGTCGATAGGTAGAGAACCATCCGTGGTATAAACCTGCAATGCTGCCCAGTGGTTGCGCAAGTAGTTCAGTGCTCCAGTAAGCTTGAGCGAGGGAAGCATGCTTTGAGCCGCTGGGCTGTCCAAGAACGTGCGCAGACGTTCCAAGTACATGCACGACTCCGTAGCGCGCAGCTGGCCACGCTCCTCGGGAGATAAATTCAATGCCCGACGCTCCACATCGTAGAGTTGGTTGATCAGCGCAAGGGGGAGCGCAGCGACGTCCGGATTGTTCGCTTGGTTCTCGAAGATATAGCGGCGTGCATGCGACCAACATGCCATGCGCGTCATCTGAGAACCAGACGCCAGAATCACACTCATGTTGCCCGAGTAGCAATCGGCCATCGCATACCCTCGGTAGCCCTGAAGGACTTCGGCCGGGCCGTCCCGGTGTCGGGAGACTCGGAAGTCGAATATGTCATAAGGTCTTGTCGGGTCGAAGCTCGTGTAGCCCCACATCTTCGCATCAAGGCTTTCCTTGTTTGCCTCTTTCGCTTCCAGCATCTTGTCGTAAAGACGAACAAGGGCTGGATCGACGTCTTCACCGCTGATGTCTGGAAGAGTCTTTGGCATGATGAGCCGGGTGAACGTGTCATCCAGGCCGATGCAGTTGGCTTCCATCAGCTTCGCCTTCATCTCTTCGAGCAGTGGAGCCATCGTCTCGTTGACCAGATCGGTCAGGTAATCGAGCGAGGAGCGACTCGGTGTCCAGCCCGAGGCCGAGAACATGTCTTGGATGCGGTAAAACGGGAGGTGCAAGCCGAACTTGGCGGTCACCACTTGCGCGCCTACCGAGGGGTGATATTTCCCTTGTTCTCCCAGGTTTACTTCGGCTTCGGTAGGAAGTTCACGCTCCAGGTTATCCGCGTAAGCCAAGATCGGCTTTTTGTACTGAAGGACCACCAGCTTCGAAGGAATCATCTTTAGCGTTTCGCTGATGTCGAATCGTTTGATCACAAGCTCGCCGGAGTCGATGCGTGCTTGGAATGCTTCGGGGATTTCGACTTCAATCACTTCGCGGGGAAGGTGCAGCGGGAAGGAGTCCGCGATTTGTTTCTTGAGCTTCTTGCGTTTAGCGCGTTGGTAGGTGATTCTCTCCAGCTCTTCTTCGGCTTCCTTGCGCGCTGCTTCCAAAGCTGCTTGCAGCTCTTTGTCTTCTTCGAATTCGAGCAAGAGCTGATCGGCGTTGATGTACTTCTCACGCTTCTTGCCGGAGATCAAAGACCGAATCTGGGCGAGGAGTTCTTGCTTCTCGCGCCGCAGTGATTCCAACTCGGTGACTTGCGTTTGAATGGTCGCAGATTGCACGAGAATGACTTCGTGTGCGACACCCAAATCTTCCGGTAATTCCTTGTTCGTTTGCATGATGGTAATGTAGCGCGAGGCTAGGAAAGCGCAAGGGGTGATGCGGGTATTTCGCCAAGATATTTAGAGAATCTTTTGGCTCATGCGACCGAAGTTTTCGAGGTCTCCGAAAGGTTCGGTGCCTTGTAGCGTTTACGTCTCTTGAGTGATGCTAAGTCGATACCCGAGAGGATGGCTTGAAGCTCGGTGGTATCGATCACAACATGCTTGCCATCGACAACTCGCAAGGGTCTCTGGAAACAGCTTTTTTCTAAACGCTTCATCCAAATAACCATTCCGTCGGTATCCCAGTAAGTGATCTTCATATGGTTGCGACGCCGATTGAGGAAGAGGAACAATCCTCCTTCGCGCACATCCCGTTTCATGTCAGAAAGGATGATCCCGTAGAGCCCATCGAAGCTCTTGCGCATATCGATGGGCTCGGTGTGAAGATAGATCTTCACTTGAGGGTTCAGGGCAAGCATCTAAGCGACATGCTCCAAGATGCGTGGCAGCGTGTCGATCGCCTCGATCGGGATGCGGAGAACGGCACCGCTTGGGAGTTGTAGCTCGATGCACCGAGGCGTTTCGGTTTGGACTTGCAGGAAGCCCCCTGAGGCCTGGCCTTCTAGGCTTCGCTTCCAGTGGTAGAAGGTTGCGACGGAGCAATCGACGGAGTTGCAGAATTCGGCAACGGTCATCGAAGAATTTTCAAACTGCTGGAGGCGTCGTCGCCAGAGCTGGGCTTTGGGGGAATCGGAATGCGCCATGGTCTTGACTCGCAAGTAATAAGGAATTCGTTGGGCGAACGAAGAAACTTACAACTCAAATCGCC
>CAYMXM010000731.1:0-2415 GCA_964394065.1 uncultured Pirellula sp.
CCCGCTTCGGGGAGAGGGGCTGGGGGTGAGGGGTAGAAGTGCTAGAAACAAAAACAAAGTTCGATGCCTCTGATCGAAATCAAAAAAAGTAACGCAGAGGCGCTGAGACGCAGAGAAGAAGATTGTTGCGCCTCTGCGTTTTAAAGACTCTCCTCAACTCTGTGTTTCAAAAAGAGCATCTCTGTTCGCTCGCCTAAACTCCGAAGCTACCGTTCCTTAAAAACTCGATCACCAATTTACTAGCGGTGGATGAAAAGAGCAAAGAGTTGTGGGTTGCGGCGAGCGTTACATGCTGATCTGCACCTGCCAAGTAAGTGGATTTCAGCGGAACCAGATGATCGTATCTAGCAGCGATGATCCCCGACTCTACAGGATAGGGGGCTTTCTTTAACACCGTAAGGTTAGGTAGTTTATTGACGTAGCTCGAGGCTTCATCGGAAAGTTCTCGCGTCGGCTTGAGAACCGATCCGAACACCTTCCCAACCAACCTTGCGACCGGAGAACCATGGTTCGGTGGTGCAAGCTGCACGAACCGTCCGGTCTTTTCGGTAGGGATCAAAGAAGTCAGCGCCGCGCGAGAAATGATCGTCCCCATGCTATGAGCGACGAGATGCACTCGGTACTCCTGTTGGAGCTTGGTTATGAATTCAGCCAATCGTTCTGCATGAGTCCCGATAGGAGTAAACCAAGTTGGATAGCTCCACTGCACCACGCGAAAGCCTGCTCGTCGCATACGGCTAGCCAAAGGCCACATAATCAACCGACTCGAGCCAATACCATGAACAAGAACTACTATTTCGCCGGTGGTGGACTGCATAAACCATAGTTTTCTATAGTAGTCGTAGGGTGTGTGAAACGGTCGCTTCTCCATCTCCAAACGACCTAAATCATCCATAAACCCACCACCTCAAGCAACTTCCCATCCCAGAGCGATCGCGCAACACACCATCCCCACTGATCAGACACCTTCGCATTGTCCTCGGTCCCGATCCTCCCGAATACATCGTTGCAAACATCGAAAGCTGAGCAACGCGCACTGCTGACGCATCGGAGTGAGATTTCCGAGTAGCTTCAAGTAATCCCCCTCCTCTGTCGCCAGAACCTCCTGAATCGTTTTCCCTTCACACCATTCGCATAAGAACGATACCGCAGATTGGCTGACGAGACAACCCTGCGAAAGATGCCAAGCTTGCTGAATAAGAGTTTCCTCCAAAACGATTTGAAGGGTCACACAATCCGCGCAGCTCTGGCTCGTAAGCGTATGGCGCAGCGAACTCGCTGAACAAGCCCCTCGGTGATAAGGCGAAGATGCGTAGTCGAGAAGCCATTCCATCGTTTCACCATCCCCCGTAGGGTGTGTGAAGCGGTCGCCCCACCATCTCGAAATCGGTCTGCACCATAATCAACCTTACCATTGCAAAAAGCGCAACCACCCAAAGCGACCGCGCAACACACCGTCCCCGCTACTTCTCACATTCCAAATGAAGCCCCACCCAATCCTTCTCCCATTTAGGCTCCAGCCTCTCCACCGGCTGCACCTCCTGGAGTCCGATTCGTTCGTATCCATCCCCTCCCATCGCCGATAGGTGCGTTTGATGCGCCGTATACCATCGGTACACGTAGCTAGGACGCGGGTCGAACTGAATTGGATCTCCTGCTTTCAGTTTGGCTCCTACGAATCGCCGTAGTAACCCTTGGTCTTGCCCGCTCTGGATAAAGGGGTACCCTCCTACCGCACTAAACACATCGCGACGGAATCCCCATGCGCCATGAAACAGCTGTCGGTTTTCCTTGGGCTCAAAATAGGTTTTCTTATCGATATACAAGCGCGAGGGAATCGTGTACTCCGCGTCGGCCAGCCCCTGCGCAGTGGCCGACAAGTGCCAAGGTAAGTAGACATCATCGTCATCCCAAGGACAGTATGCTTCGGTATCTGGAGCCACCAACGCTGCGGTGGCATTCCGTTTCTCCCCGAGCGTTCGGAAGCGATGCTTGGTCGTAATCAGCTTCACGCCTGGGATGTGATCCAAAGCGTTGGGATGGTACTGCCCAGCATCGTCCAAAACAATCATTTCTCGCAACGCTTGCGGGTAGTCTTGGCGCATCGGTGTTAAGAGACTGCTGAAGGCATGGGTTCAGAAAGAACCGGCGGGATGAACCACGAATCGAACGAATCTTACGAATCAGGGATGAGCGGTGAGGCTTGAGACTTGAAGAAAAGGGCTTTGCCTTAGTTTTGACCGTAGGTCAAAGGATGGGTAACCCCGGGTAGGGGCGTTTAGAACTTAGGCGTGGGGCTTGCCCTGGGTTGTCAAAAGTTGGTGTTGACATGGGTTTTCGTGCAGCCATTTTTATTCCGCAGCCGGTGCTATCGTCCGACCGGGGCTCGTCCCCGTCGGACGCCGCTTTGGCGCC
>CAYMXM010000732.1:0-2410 GCA_964394065.1 uncultured Pirellula sp.
CTGACGGCGGCGTTGATTGGAAGCGTTGTTTAACGGAATGAATTCCGTTCTACATGGAGGCCTAGTACTCTATCCAATGTTCCTGGGAACCAATGGCCTGCCCAGACGAGTATTTTTCCTCCTAGGCTGAGGACGCGTTCTCGTTTGGAGTGGGTCAATTGCGAGAGGGCCGCTTGGGCAACTTGTTCGGGGGACATGCTACCCATCGATCGGCTCGTCTGAGCTGGATCGGTGTCGACCAACACGTCGAAGAACTCGCTTCGGGTCGTGCTGGGACTGAGCATCAAAAGATCGATCCCTAAAGGAGCTAGCTCGACGCGCAGCGCCTCGGACCAACCTCGCAACGCAAACTTGGCCGCACAGTATTCACTCTTCCCCGGAACCGCGCGGTGCGCCAGGACCGACCCGATGTTAAGAATCGCCGGGCGATCCCCTTTCTTTAACAACGGGATGCACCGGCGTGTTAGCTCGACCGGCGCGAAGAAATCGACCTCCATCAAACTCCGCAGCCTCTCTTCTGACGCATCGGCAAAATTTCCGATCGCTCCGACTCCCGCGTTGTTGATCAGAATGTCGAGCTTCCCCCAATGGGTCTCGATCCAGGAAACGAGTTGAGATCGATGCTCCGGTTGGGTGATATCTCCTGGGAAGGTCTTAAGAGAACCCGCTGAGCACTCCGACTCCAGCTCTGAGAGCTTTTCTAAGCGCCGCGCCGTTGCCAATACGATCGCACCCCGCTTAACAAGGGCTTTGCAAATCTCCCTGCCGATGCCGCTTGATGCTCCCGTGACTAAAACATGCTTTCCATGGAGTTCGCGCCAAGCCATTTAAGCAACTTCACCGACGTTGTTGGCATTCCCCCCCGCGCTAGAAGCACTGTTTGGGAGGTCCTCCGTGGGTACTGGCAAGTAAGTCGCACGGTCGGGGCCGCGATTCTCCGAGGCGATCGGAAGACGCCCTGAGATCACCCGGATATCCACTCCTTGCGAGGCGAGTTTTCCTGCTGCTGCGGCTGGAAGCCTGCAGTGAACCAAGGCGAAGTCGTCGTTGTACTGCTTGGACATCACCTCCGCGTTGTGAGCGAGCCAAGCCATCGTCTTCCCATCTTCGAGGGGCAATCGAATCTCCAGTTCCGCAAAGTGTTTCGTAAGCGCATCACTTACGGCCATTGCGAACTGCGAAAGACCAACCCCACTTTTCGCGGAGATCTTGATCGCGTTGGGATAGCGAGAAGCCACCATTTCGGCTCGCTCTGCCGCCCCCTCACAATCGACTTTGTTCAAAACGAGGAGGGTATCTTTCTCATCGATCCCGATCTCCTGAAGGACTTTGTAGACCGAGGAGATCTGTTGCAGGACATTGGGGTTGCTCGCGTCGGCAACATGGAGGAGGAGATCGGCTTGACGGGTTTCTTCGAGGGTCGCTCGAAAGCTCGCGATCAGTCGGTGAGGAAGATCGCGGATAAACCCTACCGTATCGCTCAGGAGTACCGGTCCCCAACCTGGGAGCATCCAGCGGCGCGTGCGCGTATCGAGGGTCGCAAAGAGTTTGTCGACCGCTTCGACACCAGCTTGGGTGAGGGCGTTCATCAAGGTGCTCTTCCCAGCGTTTGTGTATCCCGCGAGGGAGACGCTGTACATTCCGCGACGCGAAGCGACTTGACGCTCTCGTCGCCGCTCGACTTTGGCGAGTTCCTGTTTGAGATCATGAACTCGCTTCTCCGCCAACCGTCGGTCGACTTCCAGCTGCTTCTCACCCGGCCCCCGCATACCGACCCCCATCGTCTGGCGAGAAAGGTGAGTCCACATCCGTTTAAGCCGTGGCAGGGAATACTCGAGCTGCGCTAGTTCGACGGCCAATCGAGCTTCGTGGGTTTGGGCATTGCTTGCGAAGATGTCGAGGATCAACTCGGTCCGGTCGAGAACCTTAATGTTGAGAGCCTTTTCCAAGTTCCGGGTTTGAGCTGGGTTCAAGTCGTTATCGAAGAGAACGACATCAGCGTCCTGCATTTCGATCGTGTTTTTGAGTTCTTGGACTTTCCCTTTCCCCAGATAGGTGGTTTGATCGGGATGTTCTCGACGCTGGATAACGCTCCCCACCACGGTGGTCCCAGCGGTAGTCGCCAATCCGTGAAGCTCATCGAATGGATCATCAGATTCGAAATCGTTGGGAAGGAGCAAACGGGCCAGAACACTCTTCTCGCTGGCCAGACTCTCAGAACGATCGTGTGTATGCAAGGGTTGCAGGTCTCCCAATGGGTCGTTTGTTCGGTATCGTGGGGGCAGCTGCCCCATCTATTCCATTGTACCGAATCGTTCCTGCAAAGAAGCAATCTCTTCGGATAGGTTCGGCAGATTTTGGCAAAACCGAGATTTCCTGCGGTAGGAAAGATCAGGCTTGAGGGGTGAGG
>CAYMXM010000733.1:0-2409 GCA_964394065.1 uncultured Pirellula sp.
ACGCCAAAGCGGTGTCTGGTGGGGACAAGCCCCATCCAGACAAGAACCATTTCCTTGGGGAAAAGAGCGCTCCTCATCGTGGCCCGGGCGTCTCGCCCGGAGTTGCGAAAGCTCCTCCGGGCGAGACGCCCGGGCCACGGACAAAAGGCAAATCCCCCTCTCTTCCTCAAGCCTCAAGCCTCAAGTCTCAAGCCTCACTCCTCAAGCCTGCTCAAAATTCATCCACGGCTTGGACTTGGAAATTGACGTAGCCCGCTTTGCGAGCTGCGTCGATTCCTGAAACGACAGCACCGTGAGTACTCATATTATGCGCCTGAACGAGAACCTTTACGGAAAGGTTCTCTTGTTCTAAGTGAATTTCTTCCAACTGAGCGATTAATTCCTGCTTGCTCGACGATTGAAATTCGGTCCCGTCGTTCGTGACCAGGGTATAACCGTTGAACTCATCGATTTGAAGGGTCAGCACATCCGCAAAACGCTCTGCTTCTCGAACGGTCGTGGCGGATCCTGGGCGATCCTCTTGAGGAGGCGCAGTGGGAATCGCCTTTTGAATGCTGAAGGAAGCAGTAATCATGAAGAAAATGAGCAGGAGAAATGCGACGTCGACCATCGGAGTGATATCCCATTCGAGATCCTCCTCCTCGCTTTCCGCTTTGTGACGGGACGCCCCACTTTCGCTAGCGGGTTCTTCCTCCAAAAAGGACTCGAGCGTAGTCGTCTCTGCAAACTTCGATAAATCGCTGATCCAGTCTGTCCCACTCCCTTCGGAAAAACTGAGCGAATCGCCAGAATCCCCCAGGTCGATCAATTCGGCCTCAACGACCTCTTCCTCTTCCATGTCCTCTTCGGAGAGTTCGATTTCGACTTCGGGAGGAGAGGGCTCGACCGGTTGCGAAGCAGGAACCGTTAATCGAAATTCGCAGTGAGGGCATTTAATCTCGCGCTTCGCCAATCGATCGTGCACCGAGATCGAATTTCTACAGGAGATGCAATGGAACCGTATCGCCATAAGGATCAATGCTCAACCGCGATGAGTATCTCTTGATCCACGTCGAGAACGCTCCCGATCGCGGATTGGATTCGGACCATATCCGAGGTCAAAACATTTGCTTCCGCTTGTACGATCACCGACCTTTTGTCGAAGTTCTGAAGGGACTCGACGACGAACTCGGCTATCTCTGCCGATTGCTCCTCAGGGTCGGTGGAAAAAATCCGTCCATCCAAAGCGGCAACGGTAGGGGTACCCGTCCCTCCTCCTTTGACCGTTAAGACGACCGAATCGTGGAGGGATGCGAACACCCCTTGCTTCGCCTTCGGCAGATTGCGCATCGCACCGGGAGCCATCCGTGCAGAGACCATAAAGAAGATGAGGAGGAGGAGAACGACGTCGATCATGGGGGTGATATCCATCTCGTCGTCGAAGCTCTCCTTTTTCTTTTGCTTGTTCGTGCGAATCAAATCGATACTCCGACAGCTACAGTCTGACTGCTAGGACGAAATCTTCATCCGGCGCTTGGGCTGGGCTGCTTTGAAAGCGGCAAAGAAGCGGTTCATCCCAAACACCACGAGCTCTTCCATCTCCCGATACCGAGTATTGATCGGAGCCATGTTGAACAACAGAGTTACCGTGATAAGAAGTCCGATAAGGGTATGCTCAAGGGCCATTCGGATGTCGGCCAACAATTGTTTCGTCGGCTCTTCGGCAGTCGCTGTTTCGAGGGTCGCAAACGCCCCCATCATCCCCGCGACCGTTCCGAGCAACCCCAACATCGGCGAAGCCTTGATGAGCGTCGATATCCAACTGAAGCTGGATTGGAGGGGGGAGATCACGTCGAATTGGAACCGATCCATCACCCAATTTTCCAGTTCTTCCGGCGGCAGATCTCGATTTTTGACCGCCAACGAAATCATCATCGGGACGGCCCGTTGATCCCCTTCGCAAAGGGCTTCGACGCCGTTGAAATCTCCAGCTCGCAGATGGTCTTCCACCTGTTCGAGAAATGCGTTTTGTTGCTCTTCGTTCTTAAACCGCTTGGCGGTCAATCGCATCCAAACGAGGACGACGCAGTAGATCCCCCAAAGAGCGGCAGCTCCCAAGAAAAAATAGTCCGCGATCCCCAAGAACTCATAGAGTCCCCCCGAGGCCAGGAACGAGTTGTTCACCATCCCAGAAACTACCTTTCTCAATGTAAAACTGCGTTCTTGGACACAGATTCGTCCAGCCCCACGGCGTTCTCTCCATCAGGACGTATCATCAAACATTACACCGATCGAGGACTCGTCACAAGCCTTCAGGGGAAAATCGGGGGGTGTAAGGTGGAAGGTATAAGGAGTAAGGAAGAGGGGGGATGGCTTGACGCATCGGCGCGAATATAAAGTGTTTGGGTAGTTTGGCCGACGCGTAAGCGA
>CAYMXM010000734.1:0-2402 GCA_964394065.1 uncultured Pirellula sp.
GCCAAAGCGGTGTCTGGTGGGGACAAGCCCCATCCAGACAAGAACCATTTCCCAGAGAAAAAATGCTTCACAGCGTTGCCCCGGTGGGGGCTACCTTTCCTTGACCTACGGTCAAGGCTGAGGGCGAAGCCCTCTTCTTCCTCAAGCCGATTCGTAAGATTCGTGGTTACTCACCCATTCTTCCTGAAGTCTGAAGCCTGTTAAGAGCCTCTCAACTACTAGTGGGGGCTTGGGCAGCCCTCAGTTGAACGAGGGCGTAGCGTGTTGTTGGGGCTTTGATTGGATGCGTTGTTTAACGGAATAAATTCCGTTCTGCATTGGGGGGGCCGCCATCTGCGTAATCTGCAGATAAAATCACGACAGCAAATCGATCAACTCTCCCACTCGTTGCGGTCGGTCCTTCACCCCTTTCCTCAAAGCAGCATTGGCTAAGCGCGCCAATTTCCCCTCCGCAACCGATTTACCAGAACTCAACGCAACGACATCTTCGTCGGCGATCGTATCGGATAACGAATCTTCATGAACAGTGTGAGGTCCATGTCCCGTAAGAAAAAAGTAGGCCAGTCCACCAATCCCATAGATATCGGTAGCAAAGCTAATCCGTCCAAAGGCCGGGGATATCTGTTCGGGAGCTGCAAACCCGAGCGTCCCGCCAAGGGACTCCACCGACCGATGACTGGTTAAGTCATCCTCGGTGTGATTCTTATCGGCGCGATTCCTATCGGTACGATGCATAGTCGCCGCAAATCCAAAGTCCGTGATGACGACTCGATCATCATCCGCAAGCAACACATTGTTGGGAGTCAAGTCTCCATGAATCACACCAGCCTCATGGGAAGCCGCCACTGCATCACAAATCTGCGTTAGCCACTGAACCGACCTTGCAAAGTTCCCTCGCTCTATTTGATTGAAAGACTGTCCGTCGATGTACTCACATACTAGGTACGGACCACTATGCGGAGACTGTCCCCAGCCAAAGTACTTCACGACCCCTGGATGATCGATTCTCGAAGCATGATCGATCTCGCGCAAGAAGGAAACGCGGCTGTGGGGATCATTCCATAGGTGGCGGTGCATGAACTTCACCGCGACGACTTGACCATCCTCCTGTAGTCGCGCTCGATAAACTTTCCCTTGCGATCCCCGACCAACCATTTTTCCTAGAACAAATTCGCGATAGGAAATGTTGGGAAGGGTTAAGCTTTCTTTCAGTGAGATTGGAAGTGAGATTGGCGTCGACTCGATCCCTTGACTTGGCTCCGTTTGACCCGCGATCACCTCTCGCAACGCGGAAATGCGTCGACGAATGGTTCGCTCGTCGACACCCATTTGCTTTGCAGCTTCTTTTTGAGTTGCGCCAGCCAGTAGCAGCTCAAGCAACTGCAGCTGCGTCTTTGCTAAGAACGAGCTAAGGTCCGAAACGAGGAGATCGACCTCCTCTTGGGCAGGTGCCATTCGAAGCTCCTGTTCGATCCCTTCGAAAGCAGCTCTTTCCCAAGTTCCACCCCGTTTGAAAGCGGTTTCTCGTTCCAATGCACGGGACAGTTTACGGCGTGTGAAAGTTGCCAAGATGTTCCATGCCGTGGCTGTGCTTTCAAGCTGAAGCGATGGTTTGATACCAGCTCGAGTCGCGCGAAAGAAGCTCCCCATAGCCGACTGAACGACATCTTCCGGAGGTATCGACTCGCGGTATCTCCGATTCAGCCGAGAGGCTACCAACGCGATCAAGCGAACTTCGTATCTGGCCAGCAAAGCGCGCGCCGCCTCCTGGGAACCGGAACGCCAGAGGGTGACGAGTTCACGGCTCGCTAGATCGGTGAGAGGTAGCCCCGCGACAGGTCTCCCAGAAATTTTTTCGAATTCATTGTCCGCTTGTTCGTTCAGATTCTCACCTCCTTTGGACCCTGTAAAGTTTCTTAACATTCTACCTGGAGACGAAGACAAATGACGATGGTCGTTACCGAGCCCTGCAAAGGTTGCAAAGACAAGGCTTGCTTAGCTGTCTGCCCCTGTGAGTGCTTCTATGAAGATGCGGATATGGTGTACATCAATCCAGACGAATGCATCGACTGTGAAGCGTGTATCTTCGAGTGCCCAGTGGAAGCCATTTATCATATCGGTAATGTCCCCGCTCCCTGGTTGCACTACATCGAACTGAACGCCACCCGCTCGCAGCAATGCCCACCTGCACAGTAGGAGCCTCCAAATAGGTATCCGGTTCCTTGCATTAATTTCCAACTGGTTAGAATTGGGATTCCAAGAAAGGCGAGCCAGGGCTGTCAAACAGTTGGTGTTGTGGGGATTAAGGAATTGTCCCGAAATAACTTCCCGATTTTGAGCGGGCTTAGAGATCGTGGCGCACTTAAGAATTCGGCTCCCTTCGCCCCCTTTGGGGGAGAAGG
>CAYMXM010000735.1:0-2391 GCA_964394065.1 uncultured Pirellula sp.
ATGCGACGCTCCTGCACAAACTTGCTCAATGTCAATTCGCTCAGCACAGTTTTTTTCTCTGCGCCCCTGCGACGCCCGCAACAGTGTGTTCATTGGAATGGGGAGGAACTCGGCCATTGTTTCTAACACTCCTACCCCTCACCCCCGGCCCCTCTCCCCGAAGCGGGGCGAGGGGAGCAGAGTTCTAAAGTGCAGCGCGTGCTAGGGCGCCAAAGCAGCGTCCGACGGGGACGAGCCCCGGTCGGACGATAACGCCGGCTAATGGCTGTAATCCCTTCGGGATAACAGAGGATGCAAATCTAACCCTCGAGCTTTCCTTTGCTATGCGCAGAGCGGCTTTAGATGTCCCGCTATTCTCAATCTGCTATATTCTCCCCATCTCTTCTCGTTTCAAACTTCGCACTTCCTACTTCAAACTTCCTTTGTCTCCCAACAAAACGATCGCACAGGTTTATCACCAAGCGACCAGAGCCGCTCTGCTCGGATTGTTCGTGAATCTTGCGCTCGGGATCGTCAAGCTGATCGGCGGAATCGTCAGTGGCTCGTTTGCATTGATCGCTGACGCGGTCAACTCGATCGGGGATGTCGTCAGCACCGTCGTCGTATTGATCGGGCTCCGTATCGCGCAATGGCCCCCCGACGAGGAGCATCCTTATGGGCATACGCGGGCCGAAGGGATCGCGGCTTCGAACGTCGCTCTCCTTGTGATCATCTCTGCCCTCTTTATCGCTTGGGAGAGCATTCAGCGATTTACCCAGTTTCACGGGATCCCCCCCGCATGGACCCTTTGGATCGCCGGAGCGAATGTCCTCATCAAAGAAGCCTTGTTCCGCTACAACACCATCGTTGGAAAACGAACCGGCTCGACTGCACTCCTGGCCAACGCATGGGATCACCGGAGCGACGCGCTTTGCTCTTTGGCAGCACTTGTCGGCTTAGCGGTTTTGCGAATCGGAGGAGAGGCTTTCGCTTGGGCTGACGAACTCGCCTCCCTGGTCATCGCGGGGGTGATCGCTTGGTCGGGGATGAAACTCTTCCGATCCAGCGCGAGCGAGCTGCTAGATGTGCAAGCCGATTCCCACTTCGTCGATGCGATTCGAAGCTCGGCGAAATCCGTTCCGGGGGTGGAGGATGTGGAGACCCTGTGGGTTCGCAAATCGGGAATTGAATTCTTCGTCGACATCCACATCGAAGTGGATCAAGAACGCTCCGTCGCCGATGGTCATAGAATCGGCCATCTGGTGAAGTCGAAGCTGCTGAGCGAATTCGTGAACTTAAGAGATGTGCTAGTTCACGTCGAGCCGGTAAGGTGCGATATGTGCTAAGAAAAATTACGTGGCCCGGGGCTCGTCCCCATCGGGCACCGCTTTGGCGCCCTAGAACGCGCTGCGATTTATATCTCTGCTCCCCTCGCCCCGCTTCGGGGAGAGGGGCCGGGGGTGAGCTTTTTGACAGCCCAAAATAAGCCTCTCTACGTCACGCCCTTCGTTCCTCAGGGACGTGCCACCCAAATTCGGCTTTTTACCCAAACGGTCAAGTTTACCTCCGACGCGTTAGACTAGCCCGGGCCACGACTGAGCGACTTCAGCGTTATTCCCCGACGTAAGGCATCAGCGCCATGAATCGAGCTCGTTTGATCGCTTGGCTGACCGCGTGCTGGCTCGTTGCCGAGCAACCCGATTTGCGTCGGGAGACGATTCGCCCATGACGATTTACCAGCTTCGAAAGGAGCTCGACGTCTTTGTAGTCGACGTACATCGGTCGTGGACGCTTTCCATCGACCAACAGAGGGTCCTTTTTCTTGACCTTCACCTTCATCCGAGCTCGTTTGCGAGGAACTCGCTTTCCATTGGGAGGACGACGGCCGTAAGATCCTTGGAAATCAGACATTTTAATCGTGGTTGTATAAAAACAGCGAATACTAAGGGGAGGTTTCTCCCTCGGAACGGTTTAATCGAGTCCCGGATCTTATCCTAGCCGCTCGATCTGTTCAATAGGCATTTGGGCAGGTTTCAGGCTTCAGGGGCCAGACTTCAGGAAGAGACGCCTGCGGCGTGAGAGAGGAAGGACGCGAGGGTGAGTAAGCAGAAGGGGTGAGGGTGGCACGCTCAGAGCGAAGCGATGGGCGTGGAGAATTGCTAGAAATGCCGGGGGTAAGCCTCGGAACTACCCCTCACCCCCAGCCTGGCCTGACGCATTTAAGGGGGCGGACGCGAAGCGTCCCCCCAATCACAACTCGACGCGTTAGCGAGGGACAGCGTTGCGAGTGCACGCAGCTCTTGTCGGGAATATCTCAGGCGCCGAGTGGCACGTCCCTGAGGCACGAAGGGCGTGCAGTGAGACCTTGGATGGATGCGTGGTTGCCAGCGCTATCCCTCGCTTACGCCACGG
>CAYMXM010000736.1:0-2390 GCA_964394065.1 uncultured Pirellula sp.
CTCGCTTACGCCACGGGTTGTGATGGGGGACGCTTCGCGTCCACCCTCTTACCACTGATGCGTCAGGCCACCCCAAAGCGGTGTCCGGCGGGGGCTTGAGCAGCCCTGATCGGGAGGCCGGCTCACTGTGCTGGTGGCGGCTTTGATTGGAGGCGTTGTTTAACGGAATGAATTCCGTTCTACCGATTCCCACTCCTTACGATTCGCGATATCATTTCACGCATCCGCTCTGTGAAATTCGAACTCGTTCTAAGGGATTCCTACGTTGTATCGTCCAAAAAAACCTGGCTTTTTGGCATTGGAAGACGGTACCGTTTACGAAGGATTCTCCATCGGTGCCGACGGTGAACGGGATGGAGAGGTCGTCTTCAATACCTCCCTGACCGGCTATCAAGAAATCTTGACCGACCCGAGCTATCGCGGGCAAATCGTCACGATGACCTACCCCATGATCGGAAACGTCGGGATCAATCTCGAAGACATCGAGTCGAGCCACCCCCGAATCGCCGGCTTTGTCGTTCGGGAAAGTAGCCGACTCCATAGCAATTTCCGCTCGAGCGGCTCTCTGACCGACTATTTGATCGCCCACAATATCGTCGCCATTTCGGGGATCGACACCCGTGCCTTGGTCCGCCGAATTCGCAACGAAGGCGCGATGAAAGGGATCATCTCTACGGTCGATAGCGATCACGATTCTCTGGTCGACAAAGCTCGCAAAAGCGCAGGACTGGTCGGCCGGGACCTCGTTCAAGAAGTGATGCCGGAATCGATAGATCCTTGGAGTGGCGAGCTCCATGAATATGCAACGGTCGGGAACGAAAGTGGGACCAACGGCGGACGCCAACCCCACGTCGTCTGCCTCGATTTCGGGATGAAGTGGAATATCCCTCGTCACCTCGCCCACCGTGGAAATCGGGTTACCGTGATGCCGGGGAACTCCACGGCGGAAGAAATCCTTGCCCAGAAACCCGACGGGGTCTTTCTCAGCAATGGGCCTGGTGACCCGGAACCGCTGGAGTATGCGATCGAAACGATTCGCGAACTCCTCGGCAAGAAACCGGTCTTTGGAATCTGCTTAGGGCACCAGCTCCTTTCTCTCGCTTCCGGGGCGAAGACCTTCAAATTGAAATTCGGACACCGAGGAGCGAACCAACCGGTTCTCAATTGCTTAACGGGGAAGGTCGAGATCACCTCGCAGAACCATGGCTTTGCGGTCGAGGAAGAGTCCCTCCCGGCTTGCTTGGAAATCACCCATCGCAACCTGAACGACAACACGATCGCCGGCGTTCGCCATAAAGAGTTCGATGCGTTCAGCGTCCAATATCACCCTGAGGCATCGGCGGGGCCGCGGGACAGCAGCTATCTCTTCAACCAATTCCAAGATACCTTGAATTCCGCCGTGGCGGGCTCGAAGTAATCCCATGCTTGCGAAACGTGTTATTCCCTGCCTGGATGTGCATGGCGGACGGGTTGTCAAAGGTACCAATTTCGTCAATTTGCGCGACGCCGGGGATCCGGTCCAGATCGCCCAACGCTACGAAGCCGAAGGGGCCGACGAGTTGGTCTTTCTCGATATCACTGCGAGCCACGAAGACCGAGGAATCATGCTCGACGTCGTTCGCCGAACGGCTGAGCAAGTCTTCATGCCTCTGACGGTCGGCGGGGGAATTCGCACGGTTGAGGATATCCGGCAATTGCTGCAAGCGGGATGTGACAAGGTGAGCATCAACTCCAGCGCTTGCAAAAACCCCGATCTTGTCCGCCAAGCTTCCGAGCGATTCGGCGCCCAATGCATCGTGGTGAACATCGACCCGAAACGGGTCTTGCGCGACGGAAAGGAGTTCTGGGAGGTTCACATCAACGGTGGTCGAACCCCTACCGGCTTGGAGGCGGTTGCCTGGGCTCGCGAGGTAGAGCGGTTGGGGGCCGGGGAAATCGTCTTGACGAGCATGGACCGGGACGGAACGAAGGATGGTTACGATCTCCCGATCACCGCAGCGGTCAGTGACGCGGTCGACATCCCCGTCGTTGCCAGCGGCGGAGCCGGGAACCCTCAACACATGGTCGACGCCATCAAGCTCGGGAAAGCAGACGCCGTCCTTGCAGCGAGCATCTTCCACTTCGGAGAATACTCCATCGAAGAAACCAAACGCCTCATGGCCAGCCAAGGAGTCGCGGTGCGGTTAAGCTGTGAGGAGTAAGCTGTGAGCATTGAGCGGTGAGCATTGAGGAAGAAGAGAGAACCACGAATTTTACGAATCTTACGTACGAATGAATGCGGAGCGATGTCAGCTCTTCGCTCCCCTTTGTACGTCCCAACAGGAATCGGTCTCCCCTTAGCCCGGAGCGACGGTCTTATTTTGGGTCAATAACCGAATCGCAAAATTGGT
>CAYMXM010000737.1:0-2388 GCA_964394065.1 uncultured Pirellula sp.
GGCTTGTAGAATAACTCGATCAAATCAAAATTCCAGATTCAGCTGGGGCAATACAAGAGCACTGACATTCGTTACTACTTGAATTCACTCCCTCTAGATGTTCGTCGGTTCGCCAATGCTGTTCGCGGCCACTGGGGGATCGAAAATACCTTACACTGGTGCTTAGATGTGACGTTCCGCGAGGATGAAAGTCGTTTGCGTAACCGCTTTGCAGCGGAGAACCTTGCTTGGTTAAAACGTTTCGCGATAAGCTTGATCAAGCAAAGCCCCAGCAAGGAGAGCATAGCTATGCAGCGCAGAATGGCTGGTTGGAATGACACATACCTGACGCAACTCCTTGGCCTGCCTGCAACTTAGTATGCGTTTGCCCTGAGCTCCGTGGTGTGGTTGAATGAAGACACACCATCAGAGCTACTGATTCAGACTGCGGAAACTCCGTTTCCCTAAACAGCCCAAACTAACATCCCGGAATCGTAAAGGTTCGGGTTCTTTAACTCGGAAAAGATCGGGTTCTGTGACATCTCACAAGAGGAATCGCTAGATGTCAAACAGAGTGAATTTAACGGCAGCGCAGAAAGTAGCCATTGTTCGGGAGCATTTGATCGAGAAAGTTCCGGTTTCGGAACTCTGCGATAAGCACAAGATCAGCCCCGTTAACTTCTACAATTGGCAAAAGCAGCTTTTCGAGAACGGGGAGAGCTGTTTTGAACGAAAGAAGAACTCGGCCAACGCGAAGCGACAGGATGACGCAGCCGCTCGCAAGATCGAACAACTGGAAGCCAAGCTGCAATCCAAGAACGAAGTCATTGCCGAGCTACTGCAGGAGCATGTCGAGCTAAAAAAAGTTCTTGGGGGGCCCTAAACCGCAAATGGGTTACGTAACGCCCAAAGACATGCTCGAAGGGAGGCAGCAAGAGATCTTTGACGCAAGGGATCGCAAGCTACAATGAGTGTACAACCTCGGAGGATAGGGCTCTGCTGGGAAGCATCCCGAGCGCCGAGTTAGAGTCGAAGGCAAGCGTAGCAGAGAGTTCGCTACTCTCTGCTACAATTGCTTGCCTTTGACCCAAAGCGAAAAATCCCGGGGGTTTGGGGGCTGGCCCCCAAGGAAGACAAGACAGCCTTTAGTCCATTTTTTTAACCACCACTAAACAATTCGCACCGCCCCGTTACACACTTCCCGTTTGACCAAAACAGTTCACAGATAAGTTTGGGCGATGCAAGACAGAAGTAACTTTACCGAAATCATATTGGGGTAAAAGTCGTCAGGCACATTTCGATTATTTGAATGATCTGTATTTCGACGGAGTCCAACCTGAAGGTTGGACTTGGCATCACATGGGGAGTGGAGGTAAGATGCAACTTGTTCCGTGGGGGCTGCATAATGCGACTCCCCATACTGGTGGAATGGCGCCTGGCCATTGGGGAGCTGTTAAATGAACGATATCAATCACATGTACCTACCAGATTCTTTCGCGGGCCCATTTAACGAAAATGAGTTCCGAGAATTTCAAGGCTGGTTGCTTAGGTGTGGTTTCTCAAAAATCCATTTCGACGAGAACTACATCGCATATTTACGTAAATTTCATGGCGGGAGAATGGATAATGGACTTATTAAGACAAAGAGCGGTGACCAGCAAGTAATCGGGCGCTTTCTGAATTTCGCAGACGACTCAAATCGGTTTTCGGAATACAACATTGAAGCGACATGGAGTAGCATTTCTGATCGGATGGGAGACCACCTAATGCCCTTTGCTGAGTTGCTCGGTGGCGACTTGTTGTGTTTCGACCACAACACAAAACCACCAAGTGTAGTAGTGTGGTATCATGAACTATCAAAGCCAGAAGAGGAACCCGTTTACGAGTTTGTGGCCAAAGATTTTAAAGAATTTCTTGGCAAGATAACGGACAACTAGATTTGGCGTTGTATGGATATGACCAGAGTTCCAAAACTCCATTTTGCATCACGATCCAGTCAAATCATCCCAGGGCTTTTATCGCAAAGCATTTCCCCCGGTAATGCAGTATCTCCTGAGCATGTCACCACCGAGTACAACCTCGCTTCCCAGGTAACCGATGTGCGGCGTTACTCCGCGTTGTCGATCAATCCCGTCGATTTGGAACTCCATACCAGGAACTCGTTCGATTCGGCAGGACGTCTTAAGAGCATCACCCATTCGAAGACAGAGCTCTCTTCAGGAGTCAACTGGGACGGAACCTCGAGCCTCCCCTCCGCAGGAACAGTAGCTGCTTATTTCTACAACTACGACTCCGACAATCGCATCACGAGCATGGCCTCGCGTGCGGACGGCTTCGTCACGAATTTCACCTACGATTTTACCGACCAGTTGACGGCCGCTACGACTTCGGCCATCTCCGGCCTCTCGA
>CAYMXM010000738.1:0-2388 GCA_964394065.1 uncultured Pirellula sp.
CCCCCAGCCCCTCTCCCCTAAAAGGGGCGAGGGGAGCAGAACCTAAAAGCGCGGCGCGTTTTAGGGCGCCAAAGCGGCGTCCGACGGGGACGAGCCCCGATCGGACGAAAGACGTCCAATGTCCCCAGGGAAAACTGCTTCACACACACCTAGAATTCCCTCCAGAACTTTTCAGCGCGTTGCGGGTTACTATCTTGGTACCCCCCAACAGTGCGAGTGAATGACTTTGAGCGACCCCACCCCAAACGCGGCAGGACACGATGTCGACCCCGACGTCCTGTTAATGCTGCGCGTTCGGGATGATGACGAGGTGGCAGCGGCTGCGTTTGGCATGCTGGTCGATCGTCACCAAGGCAAAATCATTCGTTTTATGCAAGGTTGGGTTACCAACGTACAGCAGGCGGAAGATCTGGCTCAGGATGTGTTTCTCCGAGTATTCAAAGCGAGGAAAACGTACGCGCCGACAGCCAAGTTCACGACATGGCTTTATCGCATCGCCCACAATGTCGCCTCCAATCACTTGCGGGCTACCTCGCATCGCAAGGAACGCCAACTCAGCGCGAACGAGGAATCTTCCTCGACTGGAGGGGGCCTTGAGAATATCGCGGTCGCCCCGAGCGGATTTCATCCTTCCCGTACAATGGACCGTACCGAGCGGGCCTCGGTGGTGCTTCAAGCCCTCCATGCGTTGAGCGAACGGCAGCGGACTGCGATTATGTTGAGTAAGTTCGAAGGAATGAGTTACCAAGAGATCTCCGATACAATGGGGCTCAGCGTTCAGGCGGTCAAATCCCTCCTGAGCCGGGCCCGAGTCAACTTGAAAACATTGCTTGAACCTTACATCGAGACAGGCGCTCCCCCGACCGCCGATCCCCCCATCGATAGCGACGATCCTCATCCCGACCATTCCCACCTACGGAGTCCCCACTCCCCAACCCAATCCCACCTACCGAATGGAGAGGAGTAAGAATGTCTGCAAACCTAGATTCCTCCTTTTCCGAAGAAACCGATCTCAAGCTAACCGCTTATCTCGACGGAGAGCTCTCTCCGGTAGAAACGCAATTGCTAGAAAGGGAGCTTGTCGACGATGAAGGGCTTCGGATTCGTTTGGCGGAACTGCGACAAACATACGATTTGCTGGACGATCTTCCCGAAACTCCGCACGATCAACGATTCACTCAGAGCACGATCGAGCATGTGGTTCAAAGCGTTCGCGCGGAAGGAATTGGAGCTCGAAGCTCCGATGGGTTTCCCCTTCCGACCGGAGCCTCTACGAACGCTTCCTCCCGTCGACTCCGTTGGCCTTTGCCTCGTTTCCTCTCTTTGATTCTCCTCTGTGCAGTTGCAGGAGCGAGCCTCGGGTTGTTCGCACGAAGCAGGACTATGCGACATGAGATCCGAGAGCTTAGTTTGATCACCAACGCCAAGGGACTTCTGAACGACGATAGCATTGAGATAGCCAAGACGCTCAGCCAAGAGGAGGTCGCGCTACGATATCTCAAACTCAGGTACCAGGAGAAATTCATCCCGAATGTTCCTAAATCAAGGGACGAGCTGTTGGGGTGGCTGGAAAGCTTAAATTCGGTCCAGAAAGCGGAGTTTTCTCGAAGTCGAGAGATGGTGAGCAAGTTGGACAAGACTCGCTATCAGCAGATTCGAACGAGGGAAGACGAGTTGGAGGTCCTCCCGGATCAAGAGCAAGTTCAGGAGACGGTCCGCCTCATCGGATTGACGATGGAAAGCCTCCTCAACGCCGAACGGATGGAACTGGACGAGAAGTCGACCGAAAGTCGAATCGAGGACCTCAAAAAGAAGATCTATTTGCGAGCAGCGGATTACTACTTTTCGAATCTCTCCAACCTCTCGGGCCAAGCGGACGGTCAAGCCGAAGGGTTACCTGAAAAAGAGGAAAATGTCGCGGCGCGCGAGGATCGTCATGCGATCGAGTGGTGGTACGAAGTTTATTTAGTGACTGAGATGCGTTCTAGCGGACGTTCCCAGCGTGACACCAGCAGCAAAGAGAAATTGATCGATGCCTTGGTCGGGACGAGGATTTTCGTGGAAGAAGAACGTCTCAATGCGTTGCTAGAGCCATTGCATGGGACTCTATCCGACGACGCGCAGCATCTCCTCAAAGAGCTTCCCCCGGCCGATCAGATGCGAATTCTCTTCGACTATCTAGCTCCGAACCGTCCTGGCTCCTCCGGACACTTCATAGAGCTTTACACCCAGCTCCCCGTCGACCGACGTGAAGTCTTTGACCTGGGCGACCCCGAAACCAGCCGCTTCAGAATTTTCCTTTTCGCCCGCTCCCGAAGATAGATCGAGACAAACTTGGCCGACGCGTAAGCGAGGCCCGAAAATCACAACCCGTGGCGTAAGCGAGGG
>CAYMXM010000739.1:0-2383 GCA_964394065.1 uncultured Pirellula sp.
CCGGGCGTCTCGCCCGGAGTTGCGAAGGCTCCTCCGGGCGAGACGCCCGGGCCACATATGACTTACACCTTATACCTTACACCTGGCCCCTTACTCTCGAATGCTATCGTTTGACGTGGAACTTAGGGGTGGAGATTCGGCTGTAAAATGGCGACATGACGACCACAAAGGAAACGAGCCTCCTTCCCTCTTCCTTCAACGAGGGGATTTCAGTAATACAATCTTGAAATCGAATCCCATCGGTTTCGCGATCGCATTGAGTCTGCACCCTTTGAACCGTTCCCTTTGAACCACATCATCCCCCCATGGCCAGGATCTTTTGCATTGCCAATCAGAAAGGTGGAGTCGGTAAGACGACCACTGCGATCAATCTCGCTTGGGCGATGGCGATGGCGGGGCAGAAATCGCTGATCGTCGATTTGGACCCTCAATGCAACGCAACGAGCGGACTCGGATTTCCACCCGCTGAACGACATCCTCTGCTCGTCGACTCCCCCCTTCGGGAGAGCATTCTCACGACACAGCTTCCCAATCTAGATCTGATGCCAGGTTGCCGTTCCTTCCAAGATGTCGACAAGCTTGCCAAAGGGGGCGTCTCTCAAGGGACCATTCTTCGAAAACATCTCGATGCTGGACTCGGTATTTACGATGCGGTTTTCATCGACTGCCCCCCGTCCCTCGGTGAATTGACCCAAGCGGCCCTCTCCTCCAGCACGGAAGTCTTAATGCCAATCCAGTGCGAGTACTACGCGATGGAGGGGCTTACGCAGATGATTCATGTCATCCGGGACGTCATGCAGCGGTTTCCGGGGAAGCTAACCTTCGGTGGAATTCTTCTCACGATGGTCGATCCAAGATTTGAGCTAACTCATGAGGTAGATTCTGAAGTTCGGGATTTCTTTGGAGACATAGTTTTTGCTACAACCATCCCACGTGATATCGCAATCAGCGAAGCACCGAGCCACGGGCTCAGTGTGCTAGCATATGCCCCTCGCTCGCACGGAGCGCGAGCATACATTGAACTTTGCATGGAGGTACTGGAACGTGACTAAGGATCGAAGACTCGGACGGGGATTGGCAGCGTTGCTCGGAACTCCTGTCGAAGAAGGGCAAATAGAGGGGGCTCCTATGACCATCCCGATGACACCCCCAGGGGAGCAGGGCGCAACGCCGTCCGCTACTGCTGCTACTAGAGGGGCTCCTCGATCGGATATCATCAAGCAGTACGCTTCGGATGCTCGTCCGCAAACACCGAAGTCTGCCGCCACACCCGTCAGCATTCCCGTCTCTGCAACCGCGACATCGCAGCCCCCAAACACCGCTTCTTCGATTCCGCTGGTCGTTCCTGCAAAGGGGACGATCGAGGTCTCTACCGATCTCATCGACGCGAACCCATTCCAGCCACGTCGCCAATTCAACCCAGCCGAGATTGAATCCCTCGCCGCCTCTCTCCGAGAGCATCAGCAGTTGCAACCGGTCTTGGTTCGCAAAGTGGGTGAGCGGTACCAACTCATCAGTGGTGAGCGAAGACTCCGAGCGACCATCTACGCAGGACTCCCCACGATCCGGGCCGAGATTCGGGAAGCAGACGATCGCTTGGTCGCGGAGCTCGCGATCATCGAGAATCTGCAACGCAAGGATTTGAACGCCATCGAAAAGGCTCTCTCCTTCAAGCGCTACATCGCCGAGCACAAGTGCACGCAAGAAGAGCTCGCGGGGCGTTTGAAGATCGATCGAAGCACCATCGCTAACATGATGCGACTCCTCGAACTACCAGAAGCGATCACCGACGCGATTCAACGGGACGAAATTACCGCAGGGCATGCGAAAGCACTTTTGGGGCTTGGGAGCACCAAGGAGCAACACGTCTTCTTGAAGCGAATCTACGATCATGGCTGGAGCGTCCGGGAGACCGAGCGTCAAGTTGCTGAAGCGGTGGCAACCGCCGAAGTCTCCGAGGACGGCATCCTCGGAATCGCCCCGCGCCGTCGCGCTTCGAAAACAGCCCAACTCATGGTGTTGGAGAATGAGCTCAAGATGAAGCTCGGGACCAAAGTCGAAATCTCCCAATCAGGACGTGGTAAAGGGCGAATCACCATCCATTTCACCAACATCGAAGAATTCGACCGGATTCGAGGAATGCTAGCAAACGAACAGAAGAAAAAGGCGGCTTAAGTGGTGGAGCACGTGGCCCGGGCGTCTCGCCCGGACCACCCTCGCTTTAAAGTTCTGCTCCCCTCGCCCCGCTTCGGGGAGAGGGGCCGGGGGTGAGGGGTACGACGCTTCGCGATTCAAAAAGGGAGATTGGAACCGAAACGATGGACTCACTACCTTGGAACTGGATTTTTTGGGGGCTCGTCGTTTTCATCGCGATCCGATCCTT
>CAYMXM010000740.1:0-2375 GCA_964394065.1 uncultured Pirellula sp.
GAGCCGGTCTCCCGATCAGGGCACTCCAAGCCCTTCTCCGTTAGCGAGAGGCTCTTGGTCTTCTGCTTGCCAAAGTAAACGCTCCGACAACGCAAAAGGCGATGGACAGGAAGAGGAATAACCAAAACATCAAGGTTATCTTCATTCCCAAGAATAAGCCAACCAGCAAGAGGATTAAACATACGCTTCCTAGCCCTAGAAATAGGGCCCCAATGAATGCTTTGGCGCCCCATCCCAGGGAGAGAACTTCGATTGTTTTTACTACGCAATCGCAAACGAAATCAAATAAATCACCCATGGTAAGCACCGAACAACGTCATCGTTCCACACCGTTTTCACTTTCTGATCAGTATCAAAGGCTCACGCAAAGGCGCAATGGAACCCATCGATTGCCGCCCCTTGCCAAATCAAATAGCCCCTTTCAATATGATCTAATCTGCGACAATCGGTGAAATCTGCGGATGAATTTTAACCACGTGATGGTTACCGAGCGGGACAATTTCGTTTGACGTTACCCTTTTCGCGGTTTAAATTTACCGAGCGGGAAAAAAGAGATTCTAAAAGCGAGTTGCTGTCTCTGAAATTTCCCGATCGGGACAATTTAAGACGATGACAAAAATCAAAAACGTCGAGGAGATCGGCAGGATCCTCCGGAAACGTCGCAAAGATGCAGGACTGACCTTGAAGGATGCGGCGGGAATGGCCGGGGTCGGGGTGCGTTTCCTCTCCGAACTTGAGCGCGGTAAACCGACGCTCCAGATCGGATTGGCACTAGAGGTACTGCAACTCTTCGGGCTCGAACTTCAAATCACTGCACGAGGCGAACGAAATCCAGGTGAGGCGAAATGAAGGAACAGCTCTTCGTCCACTACCAGGAAGAACTCGTCGGCTCGATTATCCAGGTCGACTCGCAAAACATGCGATTTGAGTATGCCGGTTCCTGGTGTGAATCCACCAAGAGCTTCCCGATTTCCATCTCGCTCCCCTTAGATGGTGGGTTCGCTTCAGCGAAAGGCCACTCCTTCTTTTCCAATCTTCTACCTGAGGGGAGTGTCCGTGATCAAATCTGTAAAGCGTTAAAAATTTCTTCTAAGAATGATTTCGAACTGCTGAGGGCTATCGGAGGAGACTGCGCGGGGGCTTTGAGGATCACTGACTCCGAGGTCGAGGAATCAGCAGAGGGTGAACTGCGCTACGAACGAATCACAGAAGAGGAGATCGCCCGCTGGTCTCTTGGAACACCCAACGTCTTTTCAGGAGTAACCGGCAAAAACGAGGTGCGGCTATCGTTAGCGGGGGCCCAGGATAAACTGCCGGTACACGTGGAAGGAGACGAGATCTTCATTCCGAAGGGAAATGCCCCCAGCACCCACATCTTGAAGTTTGCTTCCTCGCACTATTCTCATCTTCCGGAGAACGAAACATTCATCACCCTACTAGCAAGAGAAGTCGGATTGCCAACGGTGGATGTCAAGATCCGAAAGACCGCGCGGGGAGCAATCAGTCTAGTTCCCAGATACGATCGGAGGTTTGAATCGGGACGCTGGCTGAGGATGCATCAAGAAGATTTCTGCCAAGCGCTCGGTATCGATGCTTCCTGCAAATACGAAAAGGAAGGTGGTCCAAGCTTGAAGCAGTGCGCCGAGATTCTTCGGAACCATACGACCTATCCATTGCTAGATCTTGGGAAGCTTATGGAATGGATATTCTTCAACTTGCTCGTCGCCAACGCGGACGCGCACGGGAAGAATCTGTCGCTTCTTTACAACGAATCAGGCTCCCCAACACTCGCTCCTTTTTACGACCTTGTTTGCACGCGAAACTACAAAAATCTTTCGCGAGAAATGGCCATGAATCTCGGAGGTGCTTGGGATCCAGACCTTGTAACAAAAAAGCATTTTGAGCAATTGGCTATCGATCTCGGATTCCGTCCCAAGTTTGTTCTCGATCAAGTGGACATATATTCCGAAAAGATACTTACAGGCTTGCCAGTTGCGATGGAAGCGTATGGCAACCAGTTTGGTCCATCCCCCGTCTTGGAGCGACTTCCGATAATCATTCGCAAACAGATTCGCCGCGTGAGATCGCAAATCAGGCTTGAGGGGTGAGGCTTGAGACTTGAGGAAGAAGGGGCAGGCGCATCGGCGCGAACATAAGGCGTTTGAGATGCTTGGCCGACGCGTAAGCGAGGCCCGAAAATCACAACCCGTGGCGTAAGCGAGGGACAGCGCTGGCAATCATGCCTCCAACCCAAGGTCTCACAGCACGCCCTTCGTGCCTCGGGGACGTGCAAGGCGTGTTTTGGGGGCAGGAGCTAGAGGCGGCAATGTAGAACGGAATTCATTCCGTTAAACAACGCTTCCAATCAACGCCGC
>CAYMXM010000741.1:0-2375 GCA_964394065.1 uncultured Pirellula sp.
ACAGGGCACTTGAACAGCCCTGAGGTAGAGACCGGCTCGCAGCGCTGACGGCGGCTTTGAATAGAAACGTTGTTTAACGGAATGAATTCCGTTCTACATTAGCCCCCTCCGCGCGGCTAGAATCGGGGGGCAATCCTTGGTAGCATTTGTTCTCCCCGTTCACTTTACTCAACTCCCTCAACCCATTCTTTCAGACTGCATTACCGATGGCTCTTCAAATCTATATCGCTGGCAAATTCTATGACAAAGAGGACGCGAAAATCAGCGTCTACGACCATGGGCTCCTGTACGGCGACGGGGTGTTTGAGGGAATGCGAAGCTACTCGGGGAAGGTGTTCCGTTTAAAGGAGCATTTGGATCGTCTCTACGAATCGGCCCGCGCAATCAGCTTGACCATCCCCATCAGCCCAGAAGAGATGGAAAAGGCAACCTATGAGACCCTTCAAAAGAATAACTTAATCGACGCCTACATTCGCCTCATCGTCACGCGTGGTGCAGGCTCTTTGGGGCTCGATCCAAACCGCACCTCGAATCCGCAAATCATCATCATCGCCGACTCCATCTCCCTCTACCCCGAGGAGTTCTATCAAAACGGGCTTAAAATCATCACCGCGTCGACCATTCGCAACCACCCCGCAGCTCTTAGCCCGCGAATCAAATCGCTGAACTACCTCAACAACATCATGGCAAAGATCGAAGGGTTGCAAGCTGGCTGCATCGAAGCGTTGATGCTGAATCATAAAGGAGAGGTCGCAGAATGCACCGGGGATAATATCTTCATCGTGAAGCGAGGCGTTCTGATGACACCTCCGAAAGACGCAGGGATCCTCGAAGGGATTACGCGTAACGCGATCCTCGATATCGCCAAAGAACTTGGGATCACTGCATTTGAACAGACGATGACTCGACACGATCTATTCGTCGCCGATGAGTGCTTTTTGACCGGAAGCGCCGCAGAAGTCATCCCGGTTGTAACGATCGACGGTCGCCCCATCGGAGACGGATCAGTCGGCCCCGTGACCAAGCGATTGCTCGAAGCGTTCAAGAAACATGTCCACGGAAAGTAGTAATCGTTCAGGGGTATGAAGTGATCGCGGTCTCCATCTCAGACTCACGCGAAGCGTCCACCCATCACAACCCGTGGCGTAAGCGAGGGATAGCGCTGACAACCAAGTATCCACCCAAGGTCTCACAGCACGCCCTTCGTGCCTCAGGGGCGTGCCACCCAGTGCTTGATTCCCGACAAGAGCTACGTTCACTCGCGGCGCTGTCCCTCGCTTACGCCACGGGTTGTGATTTTTCCTTCGGAAAAATGCTTCACGGCGTCGCCTCCTCTTCCCGAAGCGGGGCGAGGAGAGCGGATACCTCACAGCTCAAGCCTGCTATACTAACTATCTCACCAACCTAACATCCCCCCAACATCGAGGCCCTCCATGTTTCGCATTTTCTCTCTTTTGATTCTGTTCCTGATGATCAGTTCCCAATCCTTGGCACAAGACAAACCCCTCTACGAATTGCAAACCTACTTCGTCAAAGAGGGACGCGTTGCAGAGGTTCTCGGCTTGATGGAAAAGCACGCGGTTCCCAACATGAAGAAGCATGGGATCGACCTTGTCGGTGCTTGGACCCCGGTCGATGCATCGGATGAACGGGTCGTCCTCTTGGTACAACACAAAAACAAGGATGCAGCTACGTCCGCATGGCAAGGATTTCAGAACGATGCCGAATGGAAGGAAGCGATGGGGAAGGTTACCGCCTCGGGTGGAAATCCAATCTCAAGGGTCAACCGCTTCTACCTCGCAGAAACCGACTACAGCCCCAAGTTCGATCGGAAGAGTGTAGGGGATCGCATTTTCGAATTGCGCACTTACGCGACGACTCCCAAGAATCTCGATCGACTTCATGCCCGATTCCGAGATCATACGATCCAGCTTTTCTCGAAGCACGGCATGAACAATCTCATTTACTGGACGGTTCCCGAAGGAGAGTCGACGAAGGTGGATGAACTCATCAGTTCTTTAGCAGCGGCAGGAAACAACAAAGCCGACGTTGCTGAGGGACTTAGTGCACAAGGGAATGCGCTGATCTATTTTTTGACCCATGCTAGCGTCGATGCCGCGAAAGCTTCGTTCGGTGGATTCCGAGACGATCCCGATTGGAATAAAGCGCGCACCGCATCGGAAGCCGCCGCCGGAGGTTCACTCACCGTCAAAGACGGCGTGAAAAGCCTCTACCTGAAACCCACCGAGTTTTCCCCCCTCAAGTAGAACGGAATTCATTCCGTTAAACAACGCTTCCAATCAAAGCCGCCGTCAGCGCTGTGAGCCGGCCTCTACCTCAGGGCTGTTCAAGTGCCCCGTTGGCGCTGAGAGCCT
>CAYMXM010000742.1:0-2366 GCA_964394065.1 uncultured Pirellula sp.
ATCTCGAGCGCCGGGTGGCACGTCCCTGAGGCACGAAGGGCGTGCTGTGAGACTTTGCATTGGAGGTGAGGTTGCCAGTGCTGTCCCTCGCTAACGCGTCGGGTTGTGATTTCGTGGCATCGTAGGAAATCGGTATCCCCCCGTTCCAGCTCCAATTCTATTCTTCTCTATCGCTGATTCGAATTCATGTTTCGCTTCCCATGGTTGATCCTTCCCGCAATTCTACTTTCCTGTTGGAACTACAGCGTTACCAACGCTCAAGAGGCTGAAAAATCAACGGCACCCCCGCCGAACAACGCAGATTTGATTGCGATTCGAAAACAATCCGATGCATTCGTTGCGGCGTTCAATAAGAAAGATGCGGCAGCCCTTTCCAAACTGTGGAGCCCCGAAGGAGAATTGATCGACGCATCGGGAGAACGGTTTGTTGGGCGCGAAGCGATCAAGAAGTCCTATGAAGATCTTTTCAGCAAGTTGTCCGCCCCAGAGATTGCATTGCCATCGATTCGATGCGCCTAGTTGGATCGACAATTGCAATCGAGGAAGGGATTTCTGTTCTGAAGTCCCGCGACACAAACACGGTAACTTCACGGATACCACAAAGAACTCGAATCAACCCATTCAAGGGTCGGTCGACAAAGAAGCCCAACGTGTCGCGTTCACCGTCGGTGACAACAAGACCGACATCATCGAAACCGGCCTCTACAATTTGACCAAAGACGAAGCCCCCTGTTTGATCCATTTTGGCAAAGAGAGAAAAGAGCAATGGTTGCTGGTGCGGCTTGAGAAGCCGACCAATTAATTAGCCGGGTTTATTCCATTTTAGCCGCAGGGGACGCGGAGGTTCGCAGAGAAGAACTCGAGGATTCGTTTTGCATCCTCTGGTATCATGAAGGGATTACAGCCATTAGCCGACGGTAAGCGCAGCGCCACCGCCGGTTGATATTGATGTGGCTCCAACGATCCTGGAAGGATCGCAGAAGCGTCAAAGTTTACAGCACCGAGCGAGAAACTCGGCCATTGTTTCGAGCCCTTCTACCCCTCTCCCCGAAGCGGGGCGAGGGGAGCAAAGATATAAAACGTGACGCAATCTAGGGCGCCAAAGCGGTGTCCGACGGGGGCGAGTCCCGGTCGGACAAGAGGCGAATCAGAGCACGAAACTGGCGCAAACCTAAATCTTTACTACACCAACTTTTTGACAGCCCACCCTAAGCCCCTAAGTACTAGTCTCTTTCTCAAACCAACTCCATCCAAAATGCTAAACATCAAACTAAAACCTATCGCGATATTCGCTTTTGCGATTGCGCTTATTTCAAGTGCACAATTTTCTTTTGCCGCAGATCCCCTCCCCTCCTGGAATGAGGGGGCGAGTAAAGCTGCGATCGTTCAGTTTGTCGAACGAGTCACTTCGGAGGGGTCACCAGACTTTGTCCCTATATCGGAACGTATCGCGACATTCGATAACGACGGTACTTTATGGGCAGAGCAGCCGATGTACTTTCAACTCTTTTTTGCCATCGATCGTGTAAAAGCTTTGGCTCCCCAACATCCAGAGTGGAAAGAGAAGGAACCTTTTGCAGCCATCCTCAAAGGGGATCTCAAATCGGCTCTTGCCAGTAATGAGAGGGGCTTGATCGAACTTGTTATGGCGACCCACGCCGGTACGACGACCGAGGAGTTTGAGCAAGCTGTCAGAGACTGGATCACCACCGCGAGGCATCCACAAACAGGCAAATTCTTTTCGGAGATGGTGTATCAGCCCATGCTAGAACTCCTCGCCTATTTGCGAGCGAATGGTTTCAAGACCTATATCGTCTCGGGGGGAGGCATTGAGTTCATGCGTCCGTGGACCGAACGCGTATATGGTATACCACCAGAACAGGTGATCGGTAGTAGCGTGAAGACCAAGTACGACTTGCGCGATGGCCAAGCTGTCTTGGTACGTTTGCCCGAGTTGAACTTCAACGATGACAAAGAGGGTAAACCTGTCGCCATCAACCAACACATCGGCCGTCGTCCTATTGCAGCGTTTGGTAATTCCGACGGCGACTACCAAATGCTGGAATGGGCAACAGGTGGCAAAGGCTTGCGGTTTGGCTTGATCGTGCACCATAACGACGCAGAGCGAGAATACGCCTATGATCGCAATTCGCACATTGGAAAGCTCTCGCGAGGCTTAGACGATGCAAAAGCAAAGGGCTGGACCGTTGTGGATATGAAATCGGATTGGAAGCAGATCTGGCGCCGGTAAAAAGGATCGCATAGGCGGTCGGAGCCGCCAACTTGGCCAATGTTGCTAGCACTTCCCCCTCACCCCCAGCCTGGCCTGACGCATCGGCGCGAATATAAAGTGTTTGGGTAGTTTG
>CAYMXM010000743.1:0-2357 GCA_964394065.1 uncultured Pirellula sp.
ATCGAGACCTGCCAAGCAAGATACGCCGGTAGACACCGCTTGTATCTGCTTGCCGCCTGAGGAAAATGGGGTTTATCGCGTCAGTGTTCAGTCACTGCTAAAGCTAGCAAACTGGGCGAGTCAGCGACTTCTTGCCGCCCCAACGGATTCAACAGACACAGGAGGTTTGTCATGCTTCGCCCCGAAGTCCCCCCCCGCGCCGACCTGCACAACTAACAACGCAGGTCGATCCGCAAGCGACCACGGTTCGACTGAACCACCTTTGGCATCAACTTCCCCAAAGCCAAAGACAAGCAATCGTCGATCGACTGGCAATCATGCTGGCGGCCCAAATGTCTCCTGTCCAAAAGGAGGCAAGCCATGAGTAAAACAGCAACCAAAGCCAAGCCGCTGGGCAACTCCGAAGCCATCTCGCAGTCGCCTCGTCAAGCACATGCCAACCCGGCCTTTGCGAAACTCAAGAAGATTCACTTGGACCGATTAGCGATTGTTTATGTTCGGCAGTCAAGCTCTCATCAAGTGCAAGAACATCGCGAATCGACAGCCTTGCAATACGCATTGGTCGATCGTGCGATGGAACTGGGGTACCACCGCAAGCAAGTGATTGTCATCGACGAAGATCAAGCACAAAGCGGGACATCGATCGTTGCTCGCACGGGCTTTCAACGATTGCTTGCGGAGGTCAGCAACGACAACGTCGGATTGATCCTGGGCATCGAAATGAGTCGCTTGGCCAGATCCTGCAAGGACTGGCACACGTTACTGGAAATCTGTGCGATTTATCAAACGTTGCTGCTGGACACCGACGGGATTTATGATCCGGGCGATCACAACGATCGACTGCTGTTGGGACTCAAGGGAACCATGAGCGAAGCGGAATTGCATCTACTGAGAAATCGAATGTATCGCGGACTGTGCAACAAAGCCGAGCGTGGTGAAGTGCTCAATCATGCGCCCATAGGTTATATCCGTACTCTCACAGGCAACTTCGTGATCGACCCAGATGAATCGGTTCAGAGTGTCGTGCGTGGTATCTTCGATCGATTCGCCAAGTGGGGTAGCATCAGCGGTCTTCTCAAGTCCTTGGTACGCGACGAAGTTCAAATCCCGGTGCGTCCACACTTCGGAAATGATCGAGGTGAACTTCAGTGGCGTCGTCCCAATCGTGTCACGCTGCTGAACATGTTGCATCATCCGATCTATGCAGGCGCGTATCGTTGGGGGCATCGCGACGTGGATGCCAGAAAGAAGATTCCTGGTCGTCCGAGTACCGGTAGAACGTTGCGTGATTACCAAAGCTGCCGAGTCCTGATTCAAGATCGATTCGATGCCTATATCAGTTGGGAGCAATTCGAGAAAAACCATGAAAAACTCAAGGAAAACAGTCGAAAAGGAGGCCGGTTCTCCAGTCCCGTAGGTCGCGGCGAAAGCCTCTTGGCGGGATTGCTTGTATGCGGTCGCTGTGGTCGCAACATGAGTGTTAGCTACAGCGGCAAGTCCTTGCGTTATACATGCCAACGTGGTGCAATCGACTATGGCGAAGATATTTGCCAGAGTCTTGCTGGCAGAGATCTCGACGAGTCGATCGGCCTCTTGCTCCTGGAATCGATTCGCCCGGCCTCTCTGGAAGTGAGCCTGGCTGCGGAAAGTGATATCGCCAAGCAACGCTCCGATAACGAACGTGGGTGGAAGCATCGCTTGGAGCGGATCGACTACGAAACCGAGTTGGCTCGGCGCAGCTACGAAGCAGTGGAACCGGAGCATCGGCTGGTCGCAAGACAGCTTGAATACCGTTGGGAAGAGAAACTTTCTGAACAAGAGAGGCTCTATCAAGAGTATCAACGATTCGTCTCCGACCAGCCAAGCAAATTGTCGACATCGGAGCGAGAACAAATCCACTCGCTGTCCAAAAACATCGAATGGCTTTGGCGAGCCGAAACGACCACGTCGGAAGATCGCCAAACGATCGCACGGCTTCTGTTGGATCGAGTCGTTGTGTTGGTGAATCCTGGTAATGAACAAGTTGAAATCGAAATTCATTGGGCAGGTGGCTTCAGCAGTCGTCATCATCAATCACGACCGGTCGACAGCTACAAAAACCTGAGTAACTACTCGGAGCTTGTTGCTCGCGTGATGGAATTGGAATCCGTTGGCACGTCATCAGCCCAGATAGCCGCATGTCTGAATGCAGAAGGTTATCGTCCACCCAAGCGATCCAAGACATTCGATAAGTCGATGGTAATACGCCTGCTGGCAAGCCTACGACTGGAGCGTGGCCCAACAAGCAAGTCCTCGTGTGACCGAACTCACTTGGCGACCAATGAATGGTGGCTGAGCGATTTGGCGGCGGAAATGAG
>CAYMXM010000744.1:0-2357 GCA_964394065.1 uncultured Pirellula sp.
CTACCCCTCACCCCCGGCCCCTCTCCCCGAAGCGGGGCGAGGGGAGCAGAGTTCTCCGGGGTAAAGATCAATCTGGTTCTTTTGAAGTTTCACCGGCCGGCTTTTCAACAGCTGGAGCTTCTCCTTCTGAAGCTTTCTTCTTGCTCGAACCATCTTGCTTTTCTCGCCACGGTTTCTTCTCTTCGTAGCTCTTCACCTCTCCCTCGAGTTGCTCCAGTTGCTCGCTCTTGTTTTCCTTCCCTAGAGCGACACCTTTCTTTGCAAACTCAAGAGCTTTTTCAAAATCCCCCGTCTCGGCATAGGCGGCGCCGAGTGTCGAGAGAATATGAGCTTGGCCGTAGTTGGTAAGCTCACACGCCTTCAAAGCAAGTTCTAGAGCGCGAACTCCATCCCGGATGTCGTCCTCCGTGCTCGTGCTGAGGACCCACGCTAGGTTGTTAAAGAGGGATGCTTGCAAATCGGGACTGACACCATCAGGCATCAAGCCGAGGGCTTTTTCATAGGCGGTGACCGCTTCGGCATGCTCTCCTTGGCTGAGGAAAATTTCACCTTGGAGTCGATGCGCCTGCCAATTCAAGCTGTTGGCCCGGATGACCTGATCCAAGATTTGCAATGCTTGCTGGTGTCGATCGCTTTGCCAAAAGACGAGGCTTAGCTTCATCAGAAGCTCTTCCCGTTGCGGCGTTCCATTGGGAACGCGAGCGATCAATGCGCGGTAGTCGTTAATCGCAGCGCCGTAGTCTCCGCTTCCCACAGCGAGATCGGCTCGAAGAAGAATCGCATCAGGATTCTGTTCGTCGATTTTCAAAATGGCATCGATATCTTGTTTTGCAGATTCGACTTGCCCCATGTCAACCGAAAGTCTGGCTCGGAGAAGCATCGAAGGAACGCTATCTTTGGCCAAAGCAATCGACTGATCAAGATCTTGCTTGGCGAGCTCTTGCTCCCCTGCGAGCTGGTGGAGCAGGGAGCGCTGTCGAAGGAGAGCACTCTTGTTTTCGTCACTTGTCGCTCGCTCGATTCGTTCCGTGCTGTACGCAAGGGCTTCGGCTGACTTTCCCGCTCGAAGGAGGACTCCGATCTTGCTCAGCTCATATTCGATGTTGTCGGGAGCATACTCCATAGCAGCATCGATCGTCTTGAGCATTTTCTCCGTATTGTCTACACCCTCTGATACCTGCTGACTTTCCAATAGCGCGAGAAGCTGCTTGATCACGTTCGAGTCGAGGGGATTGATCTCGACAGCCTTCTCCAGATCAGCGATCTGCAAACCAGTTTCCTCTTGTAGCGTCGAACGAGCGATGTAAAGCTTGGAAAGCTTGTCACGTAATTCACCGCTATTTTGGCGTGCTTCGAACTGGGGGCGAACCACCTCGATTCCCTTGTTGATCACATCGATCGCTTCTCCGTATTCGTGGCGATCTCGAAGGATTGCAACCTTAAGGAGATACGATTCGACCAAGCTCGGATCGAGTTCAATCGATCGGGTTAAGTCTTCGAGGAACTCACCCAGTTGCTTGCTCACTGCGGCGCGGCTCTGTCGAGCTTGCATCATTTGCCGCATGTTGATTTCAACCCGTTGCTTGTAAACAGAGGCGAGGAAGATCTTCGCAGCAACAGTGTTGCTAGGATCGAGCCCTTTCTCGATCGCGGATTCGGTAAGTTTTACGATCTCATTGAGCTCATCTATCGATTCGACGTTGATTCGAAGCCTGACCGCTTTGTCGAAATCCTCATCCCCCGGCTGCGGAGCAGGGACAACGATCGCGGGTACGGAGGCCTTGGGAGGGGTGGTTTCCTGGGTCGGAGTTTGAGAAGTGGGTTTCGCCTCAACCGCAGCCCCCCCCTCCTGAGCAAAGATCGGTGCAGCGGAAGCCAAGCCCGCCCATCCCATAGCTAGCCAAAACGCGAATCGTTGACGTCTGCGTCTCGGAGATTGAGAAACGTAGTTCGGATGAAAACTTGCGAATTGCATGATGATTGTCTTTAGCGGCCGTTGTTGCTAAGGGTGATTTCGTCGGGGGAACGTTTCATTGTACCGATTCGCGCCGGTATTTCGTAGATCAGGCGCGGGGAGCTTTGAACTGCGAGCTTTGAGTCTGGAGTCTGGAGTCTGAAAACGGCTTCGCCTGGGCTGTCGAAAAGTTGGTATTGTGGGGAATTGCTTTGCGCAATTTTTGTTCTCTGATTTGTTTCTTGTCCGACCGAGGCTCGTCTCCGACGGACACCGCTCTGGCGCCCTAGTACGCGCCGCGCTATATATCTCTGCTCCCCTCGCCCCGCTTCGGGGAGAGGGGCTGGGGGTGGCCTGACGCATCGGTGGTAAGAGGGTGGACGCGAAGCGTCCCCCATCACAA
>CAYMXM010000745.1:0-2357 GCA_964394065.1 uncultured Pirellula sp.
CAAAGCTAAGGGCGAAGCCCTCTTCTTCCTCAAGTCTCAAGCCTCACCCCTCAAGCCTGCTTACCCCGCAGCATTTGTCGTGAGGAATGTCTTCCACGATTCGTAGCGAGGGTCTTTGAGAGTCACCCCGATGCCGGGGTTCGACTTGGGGCGGATTGGCGTCGACAAGAGCTTCATGCTAGCTTGCACGGGAGTTCGTCCACCTTTCCTGCTATTGCACGTAGTACAAGAGCAGACGATGTTTTCCCACGTCGTCTTCCCTCCTTGAGAGCGAGGGACGACGTGATCCAAACTGAGCTGGCTCATCGGTTTGGTCTGACCACAGTACTGGCATCGGTACCCATCGCGTGCGAACAACGTCTTGCGGTTGAATCGAACTGTCGATTTGGGAACTCGATCGTACAAGATCAAGCGAACGATCCGCGGGACGAGAAGTTCGCGGGTTGGCGTCCGTAGGTAGTCTTCCCCATCCTGTTTCTCTAGGGCTTGGAGTTCGGAAAGCTCACACCAGCTTTCGAAGTCGTAGTTTGCGTACTGGTCTTCCTCAATGGTGATGACCTCTGCACAGCCGCGATAGAGAAGGGTCATCGCTCGACGTACGTCGACGACGCGAACCGCCATGTAGAATCGGTTCAAAACCAACACACTACAATCTAACGAAGAGCTTTCGCCCATCCTGACGTCTCCCGGTTGAGGCATTCTTCCGAACCCAAAAACTCGTGCCACGATGTTTCCAAGCACGAAGCGCGAGGAAGCCTACCCAAAGGCTTCCTGGCGCTACACGCCTAGAGCTGCGAACCCTTCTTGCGAAACAATAATACAGCAAGTCGCAGCGAGTTCCAAACGAAGACCTCCGTTCAGCCCCATTTGTTCGAAAAATTCATGGAGACTTTCTCCAAAATCTTCTCTTGCTAGCATTGTCTTGCTGCACGGCGTTGCAAAAATCAAGGGTAGGTCAACGGACAATAACGAATGGATTTCTTGCGTAGAAGGATGGCTGGAATGAACTGCAAACGGACGATCGCTGCGGTCGCGCTCTTTTGGTGGATCGCCGCTCCCTCTCTTTTCGCACAACCCCTTCTCGCACAGGACTTTTTGAAACAACTGGAAGAGACCATTCTCAAACGAAAAGAAGAGGCCAAGGCGAAAGAGGCTGAGAAGGAACCTAAGAAAGAGGAGGGGGAACTCCTCCCAAGCCCCAAAGAAGTAAAGGAGCCCAAAGAAGCTAAGGAGATAGAGGAGCTCCCTCTCATTCTTCAGCCTGCGGACAACGCTCCCCCGGCATCTCCCGCCGAGTCATTGCCACGCCCCATGCAGACGACCACATCGCGGGACGTTCCTCCCCCGCCTCCAACGCCTGCCGTTCCCCGTTCGTCCCCAACCACTCAGCCTACAACACCGGCTCTTCGAAATCCTCCAGCGGTTCCCTCCGCCCCTCCAGCTTCGGTAGGAGGAGGGGGCTACCTCGGGATGACCGTCGAATCGACCGCAGGGGGGGGATTCGGCTTAACGGTGATGCAAGTCACCGCGGACTCCCCAGCCTGGAAGGCTGGATTTCGGATTGGGGACAAACTCATCGCTATTGAAGGGACCGCTGTTACCTCGGTCGATGATCTCGCCGTTCACCTAGCCCAGTTTTCACCGGGAACCGCAGTCCGTTTTCTCGTCGAACGAAATGGCAAGAGCGCGAGCTTGACCGCCGTACTGCAAGACCGAAGCCTTGCGAATCGGATTCGAAGTGGCGTTCCGACGAGTAGCGAAATGGTACCAGGACAAGCGAGCTTCGGGGCTAGCGTGTCCGACATGTCAGAAGGTTACAGAAAGCAGTTTGGAATCGCCCCCTTTCGCGGGGCCTCCGTTACGGAAGTCATCTCGGGCTCCCCGGCAGATCAAATTGGACTGCGCCCAGGAGATTGCATCGTCTCCATTCAAGGAAACGAGGTATCCAAAGCGAGCCAGGTTTTAGATGCCATCTCCATAGCCAAACCTGGGCAAGTCGTCGAAGTTGGATACTATCGGGGAACGATTCAACATCGGGGAAGCGCCGTTCTTCTTCGAAAGGACAACGTAGCAAGCCCAACCTGGGACGATGGGGCTGTCACCCCCGAGATGCTGACGCCTGAATACGTCTCAGCCTTACAGACCGAACTCGATCGGGTCTCGAACGAGCTTTTGAGAGCTCGCGAAAGAATGCGACAGTTAGAGAACCGATTGAAGCAGCTCGAAGCAGGGCGGTAGGGTGTGTTAAGGGGCTCCTGAAAACACAGGTTCAGAAAGAACCACGAATCGAACGAATCTTACGAAGTAAGGCTTGAGGGGTGAGGCTTGAGACTTGAGGAAGAAGAGGGCTTCGCCCT
>CAYMXM010000746.1:0-2354 GCA_964394065.1 uncultured Pirellula sp.
TCATTGGAATGGGGAGGAACTCGGCCATTGTTTCTCGCACTCCTACCCCTCACCCAACGCCGTTAAGCATTTTTTGAATGAAACGCAGGAGACGCGGAGAGGATGCGAAGCACCCTACGCTGCAGACTTCAATGCATTTCGCCGTTCAGCGCGCCAGCAGAGGAGTCGATGCGTGACCCGTCTCGCTTCATTCCCGGCTCTGTAAGGGAACACCGTCCAGTAACGCTGCCAAATCGGTAGTTTCTCCCTGTTCGCCGCAACCAGTTGGCTCCCGAAAGAATGGCTCACTTGATCCACGGGGAGTGGATCGATCGACGCAACCTTAATACCGAAAGCCCATTCGCGATCTAGCGCATGATCGATCGGAAGCCACATGGGGAGCAGCCGTTGCACCAAGATCTCGGCTCCGTTTCGATTGACCATGTAGGCCCCCGTCCCGCATAGACGAGTCATATTGATGGCCAAACTATAGCCGTCGATCAAGTCTCGAAATGGCCGTGGGTGGGCATTGTGAACACCACAGAGCCGGAGTAGGTCCCAGTGCTCTTGCTGTTCAATCGCCTTCTCGAGCAACTTCTTGAGCGCGGGCTGCGGAGTGCTGTCATCCTCGCATATGACAGCGTGCTCGTGCTCAGAACGAAGAAACGTTCTCAGCGCAAGGACATGGCTCAAGTAGCAGCCAACTTGCCCCAGGTTAGGGCGTTTGCCATGCTTTCGACGGTATCTCGCTTCATCGAACTCCATCATCGGCAGGACGAGTTGAGAGCCATAGATTGCCGGGATTCGTTCGAACGAGATCCCGGTTATGGAGAAAGCGCTCGATACATGTTCCCAACGATCCTTGGCATGATCCAAGTTGATGATATAAGCGTGCATGCCGAGACTTTCGAACTAAAATCCGACGAAGTGAGGGAGTCTCTATTGAAATAATCAAGTTGGCATGGCCGAGTCAAGAGCGGCCGCGAGCAATATGTTAGGATGGGTCGCTCGCTTCGCAGGCTCCTCCGCGCGGCTTTCCCATGAACCGATGCCTCCATCTACAAATCGAACATGCCATCCCCACCGGAAATCATTGAGACGGAAAATCAACTGGACGACCTGCTGACGACTCCTTCGGAGGCATTGGTCGCGCTGGCGCGCACCTTGAACGATCCGTTGGTGATCCTGGGGGCTGGCGGAAAGATGGGGCCGACCCTCGCCGTCCTGGCGCAACGGGCGATCGAGCAAGCGGGAAGCAAGGTCCGGGTGATCGCCGCGAGCCGCTTTCACAACGAATCGGCACGCCGTTGGTTGCACGACCGCGGCGTCGAGACGCAGCAGGTGGACGTGCTCGATCCTCGGCAATTGTCCCAACTCCCCGATGCGACGAACGTCCTCTACCTAGTGGGAATGAAGTTCGGAACCGCCCGTGACCCCGTTCCGACCTGGGCTACCAACACCGTCGCTCCGGTCCACGTTTGCGAACGCTACTCCGGGGCGCGGATCGTGGCTCTCTCCACCGGGAACGTCTACCCATTGAGCCAGATCGATGGCGGGGGGAGTGTCGAATCCGATCCCCTGACCCCTCTCGGGGAATATGCCAACGCGGCAGTGGCGCGCGAGCGTATCTTCCAGCACTACTCGACCTTGTCGGGAACGCCGATCGCCATCATGCGGTTGAACTATGCCCACGACCTCCGCTACGGAGTCCTGACCGATTTGGCCAGCAAGATTTGGCGCGGGGAGGAAATCGACCTTGCGATGGGCCATTTCAACGCGATTTGGCAAGGAGATGCGAACGAGTTGATCCTTCGCGCCCTGGACCTCTGCTCGGTCCCCGCTGCGGCGTTCAATCTGACCAGCCCCGAGATCTACACCGTTCGAGAGGTCGTTCAGCGGCTGAGCCAACTGTTGGACAAGCCCCCGCGAATGACCGGACAGGAGAGCCCGACGGCGCTTCTGAGCAACGCGACGCGACTCAGCGACGCGCTCGGTCGGCCGCGCGTGGAACTAGATCAACTCCTCCGATGGATCGCCCATTGGACCCGAATCGGCGGGGAAACACTGAACAAACCAACCCACTTTGAATCCCGAGACGGAAGCTTTTAGAGCTCTGTTCGGAAGGATCGGAAGGAAGAGTGGGATGAACCACGAATCGAACGAATCTTACGAATCAGGCTTGAAATCAGCATCGAGGGGTGAGGCTTGAGACTTGAGGAAGAAGAAGGCTTCGCCTTTTGTTTTGACCGCAAGTCAAGGATGGGTAGCCCCGGTAGGGGCTGACGCATCGACGTTAAGGGGTAGGACGCGAAGCGCCCTAACATCACAACCCGTGGCGTAAGCGAGGGACAGCGTCGCGAGTGCACGTAGCCCTT
>CAYMXM010000747.1:0-2352 GCA_964394065.1 uncultured Pirellula sp.
AAAGCGCGACGCGTGCCAAGACTAAAAACACGGAAGTTATTTCGGGACAGTTCCTTAGCCTTAAGCCTCACCCCAACTCCTCAATCATCTCCCGTGTCGCGGCTTCGACGGCGTCGGTCCAGTCTGGTAGTCCGCTGTACTTTTTGTTTTCGTGTGCAAAGATGATTCCTCGCGAGGAATTGACGATCGCACCGAGTCCTTCTTGGTCGAAGCCGTGGCGAACATCCTCCGCTCCTCCTCCTTGCGCACCAAACCCAGGGATGAGTATCCAAGCGTTGGGCATCCGTCGACGCATCGCTGCTAGTTGCTCGGGGTAGGTGGCACCCACGACACAGCCGATTGAGCCATACGCGTTCGGGCTCGCGGCCGTCATGAGCGCGTTCTCTTGAACATAATCGGCAACTCGTTCGGAGATCGTTCCCCCCTCAATGGATAGATCTTGGATGAAGCCGCTTCCGGGGTTCGAGGTTTTCACAAGAATGAAAAGACCAGCGTCCGCCTCCACGCAGCGCTTGACAAAAGGATCTAAGGAATCCGCTCCCAAGTAAGGACTTACGGTGAGGGAGTCGGCTCCAAAGGGGCTTTTGCGACCGAGGTAAGCGTTCGCATAGGCGGTCGCAGTTGTCCCGATGTCATTTCGTTTCCCGTCGAGAATGACCAAGAGACCTCGGGCCGTCGCGTATTGAATCACCTCCCCCAGGACCGAAACCCCGGCGGGACCTAGCTCTTCAAAGAAAGCGCTTTGCGGTTTGATGATCGGAACCAAGGGGGCGACGACATCGATGATGGAAAACGAAAACTGGCGGAATGCTTCCGCGGTCGCACTCCACCCCTGTTGGCTTGGGTCTACTCTCAAAGAACCCGGAAGTTGTTGCCATCGCGGGTCGATCCCGACGCAGACACCGTTCTTCTTGGCTCGTACTGCTTCCGTTAATCTCGCGCCGAAGCTCATTGTGTAATCTTATTATTTTGGTGTGGGTGATTCAGATTTTTAACGTGGCCCGGCGTCTCGCCCGGCGTCGTAAAGGCTATTCCGGGCGAGACGCCCGGGCCACTGTGGTAGATTCATTTCTGCCGCTCGTCCAAGTACTTCAAAATGAGGTCAGGGACGGGATCGGTGAGAAACGCTGGCGTTTTGTTTTTATCGCTCTCTTCCGCACCAAAAGGTGGATCGTCCGAAAGATGAAGGACCAATCGCACAGGTGTGTTTCGCTTCGGAACTCGTTCTGTATAGACATCGAAAGCTCGGTTTGCGTTGGCTTCCTCACTCTCGACGACGAGATCCATGGTGGAGGTGGTAAAGTTTGCGACGCATATCAACTCTCCACTATCGGCCATGTAGTGCCGTTCCTTCGTATATTCGTCGACATATTCTCGGCTTCCGGCAAAGACCCAATCTTCCTTGAGCGTTTCCTTGGTCCCAAGACGGCGAACCCACTTTTGAGCGATGGTTGCATGCCGTTGTCCTTTAGCGCCGTACCAAAGGGCATAGATACGAATCGTTGCACCCCGCGCCGCTCGAAAAGGTTCAAAAGAGGCGGGGGCACCTGGCTTGGCACCGATCGCCAGCAAGCCTGCATGCACTAGCTGCGACCTCGCGAAAACCGCTGCGATCGACTCGTGATCTTTCATCCCGGCAGGGCAGGCAAACATCTCAAGGATCGCTCTGTGCTGCGCGATGTAGCCATCACAGATGACGACTTTGTCTTTTCGATTGATCCAAATGCGGTTGGTAGGATGAAGAGAACGGCTCTCTTGGGGAGGAGCAAACGCTTTCTCAACCCGACTTCTAAGCTCTGCACGATCAAGCCAACCTTCGTCGACTCCGTCGTATTCGAACGGCTTTTCTTCGGGAGGCTCCGAATCCGATGCTTGAGTCGTTGGCTCTTGTTGGAGAGCTGGTTCCTGCTTAGCCGGCTCCTCTTGAGTGAAACCGATCGAGGTTATGCTGCTGGCAAAGAGCAATACGAGAACCATCGACAAGGCGAACCATCGCGTTGGAAACCATTTGTGTGTTTGCATGAAGCTCGCTCCTTTCATAGCCGTAGGGTGTGTGAAGTGGTCGCGGCTTCCACCTGAACTCCAGAGTGCATACCAAACAACCGTTTCTATCGCAATCAACAGTGTATCTTAAACGACCACGGATCGCACGGATGACACGGATAAGAAGAGCCTCACGCAAAGGCGCCAATAAAGAGCCCCCCTTCTTTCCTTTCATAGCGCCTTTGCGCCTTAGCGTAAATCCCTCTTCTTCTGACCTTTAGTCTTAAGCCTTAAGCCTCCCCCCCTCATCCGTGCCATCCGTGTAATCCGTGGTTCACAAATGCTATAATGATCATCACACACGCCCGA
>CAYMXM010000748.1:0-2347 GCA_964394065.1 uncultured Pirellula sp.
TCGGCTCCTCTGGTCGAAGGAGCCATTCGGCGGTGTGTCAATTTTCTCTATGCGGAACAGCTCAACAACGGTCCGAAACGAGGGGGCTGGGAAGGGCACAACAACTACGACTGCGGACAATCTGCCTTGGTAACCCTCGCGCTCCTGAGCGCCCAAGAACGCCCCTCCGATCCTCGGATGCGGAAGGCTCTCGACTACCTGCGTCGCTCCCGTCCAAGTTGGACTTACGAAATTTCCCTCCGCTGCATGGCCCTTTGTGCTGGCGAACCGTCGCGCGATATGGCCTTGATTCGAAGCGACATCGAACAGCTGATCGATATCCAGTCACGCGATGGTGGTTGGGCTTATCGGAAAGGGGAGGGGAGGTCGGACGAATCGAATTCCCAGTTCGCGGTCTTGGCCTTATGGGAAGCGAGCAAGCTCAACATCGATATCCCCGAAGAGAATTGGCTACGCGCTCTGAAATATTGGGAAGCTCGCCACCGGGGAACCGGTTGGGGATACGCCGACACAGCGACGACTGGGAGCATGACCAACGCTGGAATTGCATCGATGCTCATTTTGCGGGATGGCACCAACAACGCCGACGCGACGGTTCAAAACGGTCAGATCGTATGTTGCGGTGGAGCTTTCGACGAAAAGGCGGATCCGGTTGCAAAGGCCTTCGCTTGGCTCGCCACAAACTTTACCGTACAATCAAACCCCCAGCATCCGGTGGGAGCCTACGGTCTCTATTACCTCTATGCGCTGGAACGGGTCGGTCGACTGACGGGGCAGCGATTTATAGGAACGCACGACTGGTACCGCGAAGGCGCAACCCATTTGCTCAAGCACCAGTCCGCTGTGAAAGGCTCCTTTATAGGGGGAGTGCAAGAAGCCGATCCGATCACTTCCTCCGCGATGGCCCTTCTCTTTTTGAGCAAAGGGAAACGCCAAGTCGTCATCGGACATTTGCGTCACGGTGCTGATAGCGATTGGCAGCTTCATCGACGATCGGTCCAGAATCTTACAGGGCAGATTGAAAAGGTCTGGAAACGGGAGCTTTCATGGCAGATGGTCAATTTTCAAGAGACCACCTTGGAAGCTCTCTTGGAAACACCCCTTCTCTTCATCAGCGGTTCGCAAGCCTTTCAAATCAACGACAAACAGCGTCAACTTTTGAAAGACTACGTCGAAAACGGAGGAATCATTTTCGCGGAGGCTTGCGATGGAGATGGTTGCGATGGCAAAGCCTTTGACGTTTCCTTCCGGCGCGAGATGGAAGAGATCTTCGAGAAACCATTGACGAAGCTTCCTCCCAACCATCCTGTTTGGTCCGCCGAAGCGATCATCGACCCTAATGCGTTGCCGCAGGATTTTTGGCTCTACGGCTTGGACGCATGTTGTCGAACGAGTGTGATCTATTCGCCGATCAGTCTCTCTTGCCGATGGGAACTGGCTCGCCCTTGGGGCAACCTCAAAAAGCACGGTCCCGCTATCGACGGAGATATCGAGAACGGCGTTAAGATCGGTGTGAACATCGCTTCGTACGCAACCGGTCGAGAGTTGAAGGAGAAGCTTGATGCAGTCGAAGTCGTCCAAGCCCCCTCGAACTATCAGGCTTTGCCTCGCGGCGTGTTGAAGCTTCCGAAGATTCAACACGGAGGCGGCGCTGACGATGCCTCTCGCGCCGTTCTGAATTTGCTCGACACCTACCATCGCGATACGCGCGGATTGATCGATCGCGACGTTCCCATGGTGTCGTTGGCCGATCCCTCGATCGAACAGTATCCCCTCTTGTTCATTCATGGTCGAAGCAAGTTTGTTTTTTCCGAGGCAGAACGGACTGGGCTGCGGCGTCATTTCGAGAACGGTGGGTTCGTCATGGGGGATGCGATTTGCGCCTCGAAAGATTTTGCCGATTCGGTTCGGAACGAGCTCTTGAGGGCAATCCCTGAAGGGAAATGGAGAACGCTCGATCCCAAGCATACGTTTATGCTCCGAGATGAGGTAAACGGTTTCGATGGATATGATCTAACCCAAGTTCAACTAGTCGACCCAGGGGTTGGTACGGGGGACTTGAGTCGAGCGAAACGAGAAGGTGCACCTGAGATTGAAGCGTTCGAATGGGATGGCCGAATCATCGCACTCTTTTCGCCGAACGACATCAGCTGCGCGATGGAATCGAAACACTCGATCCAATGCAAAGGCTATGTCCGCGACGACGCCTTTCGGATAGGGATCAATATGATTTTGTTCGGGCTGTCGCAATAGTCGTAGGGTGGCCTGACGCATCGGAGGTTAGGGGGGGACGCGAAGCGTCCCCCCTATCACAACCCGTGGCGTAAGCGAGGGACAGCGTCGCGAG
>CAYMXM010000749.1:0-2340 GCA_964394065.1 uncultured Pirellula sp.
AAATCAAAGTCGCGCCGGTGGGACTCGAACCCACGACTTCCGGCTCCTGAAGCATGTACTCCAACTCGGCAGTCGATCGTTGTCTCCTATTGTTTTTTTCGCAGCGGAAGGAGAGGGAGTCGAACCCTCAAGGCCTGTCATGCAAGCTCGGCCGGCTTCCAACCGGGTCCCGTCGCCAATCGGTTTGCCCTTCCATTTTGTTTCTCAGTAGCTCGACCAGGAATCGAACCTGGAACTTCTCGTTAGAAGCGAGAGATGATGTCCGCTTCACCATCGAGCCATGTAGTCTTCGACAATCGGTTGAGCCGACGGAGCGGAAGGCAAGGGAGTTGAACCCTCATCTCTTGACGAGAACTGCGTTAGCAGTGCAGCCCAGCAAACCGTATCTGGCTACCTTCCAAGTTATTGAGTGGAGTCACCGAGATTCGAACTCGGGTCCTTGCCATGCCATGGCAATGTCTTCCCGCTGGACCATGGCCCCATTTCATGCAGAGGTTCGTTCGAGAATCGAACTCGATCTTCGTTCTTACCAAGAACGCGTGCTCCCGGAACACTTACAAACCATTACCATCAGTGATCGCGGAAGGAATCGAACCTTCGATTTCCTGCGTGTCATGCAGGTGTCTTAGCCGCTGGACCACGCGATCATCAAACAAGGTGGTTGAGACAGGAGTCGAACCTGCAGAATCACTTGGCTCTCGACCAAGTCGCTTTTCCGGTTTGCGTACTCAACCAATTAAGAAAATGGCGGGTCCAGGAGTCGCACCTGGCAGTCCGAGCTTATGAGGCTCAGATGAGCACTAGCCCACCCGCAAGTTGCAAGCCCCGGAATCGAACCGGGTTACCGACCTTATGAAAGTCAGCTCAGTACCAACTAGCCTGCAATGAGAAAGTCACGAAGAGGAGAGTCGAACTCCTACGCATTGATGGCACGACGTTCTGAGCATCGCGTGTCTACCAGTTCCACCACATCGTGTTTAAGTAGTGACTCGGACCGGAATCGAACCGGCGAGCGCCAGCTTGAGGGGCTGACTGCAAATACCAACATCGCACCGAGCCATATTCACATCAGTGGGCCGAGAAGGAATCGAACCTACATTGCTCATCAACGAGCGACTGTTTTACAGACAGCTTGGACTCCCAAGTCCAATCGACCCATGTAATACCGAGTGACGCAGGCGGGATTCGAACCCGCAATCGCGAAGGTTTAAGCTTCGCCGCTGTACCAGTTCGCGTACCACGTCAAACGCAAGTGGTGCGAGTGGGACTCGAACCCACAAACACTGAGGTTTGAGCTCAGCCGCTATGCCAATTAGCGCACCGCACCATCAAAGTAGTAGGCACACTCCGCTGTGCCGTAACAGATCGCGGACGGCAGAACGGAGTCTGCCTGCTACAATCAGTAGCTCGCCAAGGAATCGAACCTTGTCTAACGGTTTCGAAGACCGTCGTGCAAATCCATCACACTCGCAAGCCATGTTGTTCACATCAGTGTCCATGTCAGGAATCGAACCTGATCTTCGACCTTCGCAGGGTCGCGTGCGCATCCACTACACTTCACAGACAATTATTCAAATAGTGGTGCAGGAGGGATTCGAACCCACAAACACTTGCTTCTAAAACAAGCCGCTCAGCCGTTGGCGTACCACACCATTTGAATCAAGCGACCCATACCGGACTTGAACCGGTGATCTCCGCCGTGACAGGGCAGCGTCCACTCCAGGCTGGACCGATGGGCCGTTAACGATAGAGACGCTAGTGAGATTCGAACTCAAGTGAGCATGTTTTGCAGGCATGCCCCGCACCAAGCGGATTAGCGCCGTGACGAAGTAGTCCTGGACAGACTCGAACTGTCGATTGACTGGGTGTAAACCAGTTGCCTTCGCCGCTAGGCCACAGGACTATGCAATTCAACGAGGCGGAAGACCAGGGACTCGAACCCCGAAGCGCGATTAACGCCAGCCGCGTTCAAAGCGGTTTCCTCATCCAGCCGGATGTCTTCCAAAGGGTGACCGATCGGAATTGAACCGACATAAACTTGGTTCACAGCCAAGTTCCTGAACCAATACAGGACGGCCACAGCACCGGAGACAGGAATCGAACCTGCGAGCTTCTGGTTCAGAGCCAGACGCAACGACCAACAGTTGCTACTCCGGAGTATTGAGTTGTTCTTTTAGCCCGGGCGAAAGGAGTTGAACCTTCATACCACTGCTTCAAAGGCAGCTGGCTTACCGTTAGCCGACACCCGAATTTCATTCATCAAACAGAGTGCCATGTCGGAGTCGAACCGACCTGACCGGATTGGAAGTCCAGGACCTTTGCCGCTCGGCCAATGGCACA
>CAYMXM010000750.1:0-2305 GCA_964394065.1 uncultured Pirellula sp.
CTCTCCCCGAAGCGGGGCGAGGGGAGCAGAGTTCTAAAGCGCAGCGCGTGCTAGGACGCCAAAGCGGTGTCTGGTGGGGACAAGCCCCATCCAGACAAGAACCATTTTCCACGGAAAAATGTTTCACAGAGTTGCCCTCTGAAAGTTAGTAACTAACCCAGTAGGATTATTGTTGCCGTTTGTCTTACTGAGCGCCCGATGCGCCGACAGGTCGCCCGCTGGCGGCGGGGGCATTCCCTGCGCTGGGTGGACCTGAATTGGGGCGAATAAGTCCCCCTGGGGCCCCATCGCTATCGGATGGACGACCGGGGCCTCGATCGCGTGGTCCCCGCTCACCCGGTCCACCATCGCCGGGGCCTCCGGGGCCACCCGTGCGTGGGCCGCCGTTCTGACGCGCTTGAGCTCGTTTCAGGACGGTGGTGAATTCAGCGAGATCGACCGTACCATCTTTGTTCGCATCGGCGTTGTCGAAGCCGTTGGCGAGCATCGGGTTGTTCGCCGCTTCGTCACGGGTGATTTTTCCATCGGAATCGCTGTCTAGGTTCCGGAAAAATCCCCCGATTTCCGATCCCGACGAGCCTGGTCCATCGATGCCGTTGGACGGAAGGGGAGTGGCTGCGATGCTCGCGAGCTTCGCTCGATCATCTTCGATTTTGATCTCGGGGATCTCCATCTTGTCGAGATGGTTTCGAGGGTTGAGGACGACTTGATCTCCAACGCTGACCCCTTCGTTGACCGTAACCGAGCGCTCGTTCGCAGCCCCGATCTTGATCGGTTTGGTTTCCCATTGTTCTCCGACGCGGGAAAGGACAAAGTGATGTCCTTTGGTTTCGTAGACGGCGAGGATAGGAACCTGGACTGCATCTTCGATTTGCTCGACGAAGACGCGGACTTCCGCGGTCATCCCGGTCCTGATCGTTGGAGGGGGATCGAGGATTTGAACGAACACCGCATACTCTTTGACGTTCGCTCCCCACCAATTTCCTGGCTCGGCATATTTGTTGACTTTGACCACTTTGCCGAGGAGATCCCCGACGACCGCCCCGACGCGGATCTTCACGGGCATCCCTTCTTGGATGAGGGTGATTCGGGATTCGTTGACCTTCGCCTTGACCTGCATCTTGGTGGGATCGGGGAGGAGGAAGATCACTTGCTGTTCGCGAACCACGGCCCCTGGTTCGACGACGAAATCGGTCCCTCCTCGGTTTCCTTGCTTGTTGGCGTAAACCAATTGGCCGTCGGCGGGGGCAATAATTTTGCAAGCGCGAATTTGAGATTCGATTTCCGCGAGTTTCGACTTCTCTTCCTCGAGGGTATTCCGAGCAGAGTCGAGCATCGCTTTGGCGGTCGCAATGTCGCTGTCGAGCTGGACCAGCATCTTTGCCTTGGTCAATTCATCCAGGACCTTGAGGCGAGCTTTGGCCGAGTCGAGCGTGCTTTGGGCGTTCTCGACGGCGTATTCTTCCGCTTCGATCTGAAGCGGTTTGAGGGTTCCCTTGGCCGCGAGTCGCTCAGCGCTTTGGAGGGAGAGTTCTGCTTTTCGAAGGTTCTGTTGGGCGACCGAGATCTCGCTCTGAATCACCTGACGCTCGGTTAGATAGGTTCCTTCGAGGTATTCCTGGCGAGCGATTTCCGCTTTGCTGACAGAAGCATCCCCGGAGATGACGTTCGATTCCGCGGCGCTGACGAGGATTCGTTGGTTTTTCGCTTCTTGGTCGAGGGCGGAGGCGTCGAGTTGGCAGAGAACGTCCCCTTTGGAGACCATGCTCCCTTCGGCGATGACGGTCAGAATGGGGGTTCCGCTACCACCCCGACCCTTGACTTCGCATTTCACTTCGTTGTTGCTGCTGCTTTCGACCTCTCCCTGTTCCAGGACGATATGGTCGAAGGGACCTTGGGAGACCTTTTCGAGAACCGGTTTTCCTTCGCTCGATGCGCTGGAGATTTGCCTCTGCTGCCACCAGTAGTACCCTCCCCCGCCGATGATCATAGCGACAATGAGTCCGGCCAACACGGCCCGAACGGAGCCTCGGCGAGCTCGGCGTGGGGGAGCAAGGCGAGCCCCCCTGCCTGCTGTTGGGAGGGATAAATGTTGTGTCTTCATTGAAATTTGACGGGGTTGGGTCTGCGGGGCTAAGCCGTTAAGGTGGGAAGAGGGGGGGCCTCTCTTCTCGGGTGGGGTGGGGTGAGGATTCGGGATGGGGCTTTGGTGGGCCGAAATCAGCCAGGAGAGCCGAAATCAGTCCCTATGATACCTGCCCAGGAAACCGAACCGAAGTATTAAAAGCGCCAAAAGGGCTAAACC
>CAYMXM010000751.1:0-2302 GCA_964394065.1 uncultured Pirellula sp.
ATACGTGGGGCCAGCCCCACGCCTAAGTTCGAGACGCCCCTACCCGGGGCTACCTATCCTTGACCTACGGTCAAGGATAAGGGCGAAGCCCCCTTCTTCCTCAAGTCTCAATCCTCTCCCCGAAGAGATCTAAAAGCGCTTCAGGCACATCGATTGTGGATCGATCTGCCCTGTTTTTGTTTAGATATTCACCCCAAAAAATACTTTTGGCAACTCTGGCGTCCTGACTACCGCCCCAGCGGTTCCCCCCCTCATCATCGCTGGGAAAACCCACGTCGGGAAATCTCCTAAATCTCTGGATTTCCCTTGAAATGCGACAAATTACCACGATTACCCTCCCACGAACTTAGGCCGGATGGACGCCTCGTTTTGAAAGGAAACTTACCCTTAGCCGTGTCTAACGCTTCGCAAACACCTCTAGATTGATTGACTAAGGCTTGTGGATCGTTTATCCTCGGCCGGTTACGCCTATCTTTTTATTCCTTATCGGTTTTGGAGGTTTTTTATGAGAAAACGTCGTACTCATCTAGGCTTCACGCTTGTCGAGCTGCTCGTCGTGATAGCCATCATCGGGATTTTGGTCGGACTGCTTCTGCCAGCAGTTCAGGCAGCGCGAGAGGCTGCACGTCGAATGCAGTGCACCAACTCGGTGAAACAGTTATCCCTTGCGATGCACAATTATGAGAGTGCATTCAAGCGTTTCCCACCACGCAAAGGTGGAACATCCACTGGTTTTTCTGGTACGGTTCGAAACAACTCGAACGGGGAACGACTTTCCGCGTTCATGGCACTGTTGCCGTTTATCGAGCAGGGAGCTATGTACGAGCAAATCATGGCGGGTGACTTGGGGGGGGCTTATAACTACGCCGCTGCGCAAGGTGGACCGAGTGCTCATCCCGGTGGACCAGCTGCTTGGACGGGTTGGGTGCCATGGGATAGATCCCCAGGTATTTTGCATTGTCCTTCTTCAGGGCCAACGTTCAATTCGACTACCACTCGAATCAATAGCTATGCGTTGTGCTCAGGAGATCGTCCCCACAATGCGAGGGACGAGCAGAATACTCGCGGGGTCTTTACTTTCCGTATTCCCTGCAAGATTGGGGATATCTCTGACGGGACCAGCAACACGATTTGCTTTAGCGAACGATTGCGTTCAGACATCGGGCTCACGAACGTTGCCGCTAACCAAATCGAGAACGTGTTCGGTACTGCTACGAGCGTCGCTGGCGTTGCTGACAATCCTCGCCTCTGTTTAGCGCAAAGCAACGGAAAATACTTCAATCAAGGAGTAATCGTTAAAGGACGATTTGGCTCCCTTTGGATGGATGGTCAAGCCGAGCGCGTTTGCTTCGGTACGATCCTGGCTCCGAATTCTCCTTCTTGCACGGACGATGCTAATGCGGCCGCAGACTCCGTCAACGTTGTCCTCTCGGCGAGCAGCCGGCACACCGGGGGTGTCACCATTGGTCTTTGCGACGGATCGGTCCGTTTCATAAGCCAAGGAATCGACACCGGGAATACCGCAGTTACGCAACCAAACAGTGGGATGAGCAACTACGGTGTTTGGGGTGCCTTGGGTTCCAAGGGTGGTGGCGACATGGTCTCCAACCTTGAGTAAACCTGTTTTTTATATCCTTGTCTTGCGAGGGGGTACCTCCTGGTCCCCCTCGCAATTTCGTTAATACATTTCCAATTTTTCGAGTTGATAATGCTGCATTTTCTCAAATTCACATCACCGGTACTTGTCGCTGCTCTATTGCTCACCGGATGTGGCGGTGGTGGTAGTGGGGACAGAAAGACCTTCAAGACCACGGGAGTGGTTAAGGTAAACGACCGGGCTATTGAAGGAGCTATCGTAACATTTGTGCCTGAAAGTGGTAACAACAGTGGAATCGGGTCAACTGACAAAGAGGGAAAGTTTGAGATCTCAACTTTTGCCCCTGCGGACGGTGCGATGGAGGGGACTTACAACGTAGAGATCAAGAAGGTTGACGTCGAGGAAGTGAAGCATAACCTCCAGCAAGGGGTCATTGCTTCAGGCGAGCTTGACGCTTCTTACACTCCCCCTACGGCAACAACCGGAGGAGGAGGAGGGGCGAAGCCTAAGTCGTCTCCCATTCCCGAAAAGTACGGGAACTCTCAGACCTCAGGATTGCGAGCTGTCGTCTCTCCCTCAGGCCCCAATCACTTTGAGTTCAATCTGAAGTAAGGGTAAGTGTTTGGGTAGTTTGGCCGACGCGTAAGCGAGGCCCGAAAATCACAACCCGTGGCGTAAGCGAGGGATAGCGCTGGCAACCACGCA
>CAYMXM010000752.1:0-2299 GCA_964394065.1 uncultured Pirellula sp.
TCGCTTACGCGTCGGCCAAACTCCCCAAACACTTTATGTTCGCGCCGATGCGTCAGGTCACCCACGCGCTGAGCCGGCCCTCCTATTCAGGGGACTCGAAGCCACCGATGACTCTGCATTTGTTCCCCTAACCCACAAACCCAAGTACAATTAAGAATCGACTTGGTTCTCAAAAGATACTATCGAAACTATGGCTTCGCAAATCACGCTAGACACCTCATTGGCTCCGACACAATGGATCCATCGGTTTACGGTGGCCGAATACCACCGGCTGGGTGAGGTCGGTCTGTTGTCACCGGAGGATCAGGTGGAATTGCTGGAGGGATGGATCGTTCAGAAGAGGAACCAACGTCCTATTCATGGATTTGTGGTTCGGTTGCTTAACCGATGGTTCATGCAGCATCTACCGGAAGGCTGAATTTGCCAATGCCAGCTTCCCATTACAACGGAGCGGAGTGCCTCGTTCCAAAACGGCAGTCCCCTTCTCGATTACGGGGTTAAAGAGTTCTGGAGAGAAATCAGGATCAAGCGTTAAGTCGACGACCTCCAATTGGTGTTTCGTGGGAGAACCCAGACGATACAAACGAGCCTTTGTGGGGCACATACTTTCTTGCCGGTTTTGCGAGGGAACTTTTTAAACTCTGTAATTTCCACAACGTCGGTCGAATCCGGGCCAACTCCCTTGTGACGAGTCGTGTCGTGGATTGCTTCGAACTCATCGGTTCTCGTCCCCAGCTGCATTCGTCGTGACTTGATTCCATCTCGATGCAAGCGGTACTTGATAAGTTGAGGCGTTTCCCCTCTACCCCTGAGGCAACTCAGGGCCGCCAGCCAATCCCGTTTTTCCGAACAATCGTTACGGTCGAAGGATGGCTTGGGTGCCCAAACTTCGTTTTGTCCGCCGCCAGGGTTTGCAGTGGCCTACAAATTCTCAAGCGGCTTTGTATCTGCCGAGAGGGGTCGGCTGATCGATCGCAGCGATGGTGTTGGAAGCGAAGCAACCTTCGTCGAAGAAGACCTTTGATTCCGGCGGTACGCAATTGAACTCGTTTATGTGCATCCACTACGTCCTGATCGATTCTGAAAACGTTCCCTTGGAGTCTATCGCGCTCCCCAAGCTTGATTTGAAGCAGTATCGTTTCTTGATCTTCTTAGGGCCTTCGCAGAACAAGCTGGACGCGGACTTTGTGGTTTTCGTGCAGCGTTTGGGTCCTTTTGCAGAGTACATAAAGCTCCATAGTGGCGGGAGAAATCAAAAGAATGCTTTGGATTTCCACATAGCTTTCTATCTCGGTCTGATGGTCACTCTGGAGGAACGCAAGGCTTCTTTTCGAATCATTTCGAAAGACAAAGGGTTTGACCCGCTAGTTCAGCATCTGAGAGCGAACGGTGTCGACATCGTGCGATCGGAGCAAATCGAGGATAATCCATTCACCAAATTGGCTAAGAAGTTAACTGACACGGAGAACGAACAGGAGGAATCGGTTTCGCCGGAGGAGACGATTGTCGCAGCAGCGAAGAAAATAGCCCCAGCGAAGAAAAGCACATTGGAAACGAAAAACACGTCGGAGAAGGTAACAGCGTCTGAAAAGCAGATCACGCCTAAGAAGGCTAAACTGGCGAAGCAGGCCGAGGTGCAGAGGGACATCGCATCGGAGAATGTTGAAACGGTCGTAAGCTATTTTCAAAAAGTGGTGAAAGGCAGGCCAGCCAAGGTGAAGACCCTTTCCAACACGATTCGTAAAACCATCTTCGCCAAAGAACCGTTTACGCAGGCTAAGGTAGATGCGGTTCTAGCCGCGATGAAAGCGAGGGGAATCATTCAGGTGAAAGGAACTGCCGTGACTTACCATATTCCAGCCACGCTCCCCTCCTCGGTCAAAAAGACCGTTCCTGCTTCGAAAGTCGTTAAGAAAAAAGTCGTTCCAAATGAGGTTGTTAAGAAAGAGGTCGTTTCGAAGGAGGGCTCGAAGAAAAAGGCCCCTCCACCAGCGGCCTCAACTGATGACAACGAGAGTGGTTTCCTGCCCTGGGATGAACCGCTGTTCTAATCACGCTCGGGAGCCACCGCGAACACTCATTCCACCGACAGGGGGCTCGGACGGTGCCAGGCACCGTTCAAAACGTCCCGGAAGGTGCCTGGCACCTTGGGAAAAGGGGTGGGGGAATGCTAGCTATCGGATTCGGGGGGCCGGCGGGCGAGAAATGGGGTGGCGCGGGGTGGTTTTGGGGTGGGAACGTCCAAACGGGGGGAAGAAACGGCGCTAAGAAGGGGCGTGCGCGCAGAGGGGGAGACATC
>CAYMXM010000753.1:0-2298 GCA_964394065.1 uncultured Pirellula sp.
TGCCAGGCACCGTTCGGGACGTTTTGAACGGTGCCTGGCACCGTCCGGAAGCGCCGCACGCCCCTTCTTAGCGCCGTTTCTTCCCCCCGCTTGGGCGTTCCCGCCCCAAAACCACCCCGCGCACCCCATTTTCGGCGTCCCAGCCCCCCGAATCCGATAGCTAGCATTCCTCCGCCCCTTTTCCCAAGGTGCCAGGCACCTTCCGGAACGTTTTGGACGGTGCCTGGCACCGTCCGGAAAAAGAATTTCCCCTTAAGCCTCTGCATAAATTTGGTGACTTCTTCGTCTGTATACAAGAAGCATCAAAAAACAGGAGCTATGGATGGGACGGGACGATTGGCTGGCGGAATTGTACGACGAGGACAAGCGTTTGCTTTTACTCGTCGCCTTCAATTTTGTAAGCCAGCGAGAGGCTGCAGAAGATGTGCTCCATGCTGCAATCGTCAAGCTTGCTCAACTGCCAACTCCGCCAACCAGTCCACGCTCCTACGCAATTCGAACCGTTCGCAATATGGCTATCGATCTGTTGCGAAAACAACGCCATGTAAGTGAAGAGCCTTGGGATGATGTTCCTCAATCAAACACCACACAGGGAACCGATTCCAATGAACGAGAAGAACGAATGCTAGCAATCCAACGGGCCCTACTGCAATTGAGCCCGGAAAGCCGCGAGCTGATTCAATTGCATTTGCAAGGTGGGCTCACATTTCGGGAGATTGGCGAGGCGATCGGAGAACCAACGCAAACAGTGGCGTCACGCTATCGCCGATCCATCAATAAGCTACGATCCATCGTTGAGGTGAACCATGAATGACCGTGATAATCAATTGGAACGAGATCTCTCTCTTATTCCCCTCCCTATTCCGAGCAAAGCACTCGATGAGCGAGTCTCGGCAGCGCTCCGTTCTGAACAAAGGAGGCAAGCGTTTAGCTCGGTACCACCATCTCGCACTAGTGACTCCGTTCACTTGTATTGGAGGGTACTTCAAACCATTGGTGTTTGCTTGCTGTGCTTATTCTCCTTCGCGGCAGGACGAGCTTTCGAGGCTCGTTCCTTTTTGCCAGATGCATCTTCAACGCCACCAAACAATAAACAAGACGCCATTGTGATCAATGTAGACATTGAGCCTACAGTGCTTCCCGGTTTTCAATCGCTGGTTTTTAACACGCCACCTGAAGAAACCATCTTGGGGCCCATTGAGGGCTTGAATTTGCAACAGGTTCGGTAGGAATAGCTTTGGAGTTCTGAGAGATGATGACGAGACTTATAGGTTTGGCCTTGTCGGCGGTCTGCTATTGTGAAATTGCCTCGTCGCAAGAGGAAAGAAGGAATGTTATCGACGACCCACTCTACTTGAATGCGATAGTCCTCGAAACCGATGGGGGCTCTGTCGACGAAACGGAGACCATAAATCGTGAAATTGAGCTACTTGCTCAAGAGATGAAACGCCTATCCATCAATCCCGTCAATCGACGCGACGCTCCCCCTCCACCGAACGCGGAGGAATCGCAACCAGCCCCTCGAGCGCTCCCTTCTATTGGCCAAGCAATTCCCGTGTCAGATGGACAAGCGATACCCGTTTCAGACTCAGGAGAGATACAGAAACTAGTGGGGGGGCATAAGCGTCGAATGATGATCTTGTCGAGGCCTACCGCCGTGACACGTATCGATAGCCCGGTGACGGTAAAGATAGGACAGGTGGCGGATTTTCCTTACATGGAAAGAATCGATGACGATACATTTAAGTTGCGTTATTTGCGAAATCAGGAAGTGGGGATCGAAATCGAAATTACCCCTTCGAAATTGCAGGCGATTCAGTTAGGAAAAGGGGAAACTCGCCGAACCATTCAATCGTCAATAAAGTTCGCGCTGACCGCTATGGGAGGACGAATACCGATAAAGGAGGTAAATCTTCCTATTGGAAAACCGATCATCACGCGCCATAGTGTGGAAACTTCCGTCGAAATGCAAGAAGGTGAACCCACGGTGGTGGGGCTTCCAGTTGCATCTGGTAAGCACGTCTTCATGATCCTTTTTTGGGGGGCGAAGTAACGTCTGAACACTGAGAATGGAGCTATCATGGGACATTACCTCCGATTCCCTCTAGAGCCTTTCGTATGAACGACAAAAAAACCTATCTTCCAGCCAAAAACTCCAAGGGATGGTGGTCTGTTATGCTTCCAGCTCGTCAAAGAGTCCTTTGGTTTCAAGGGTTCTCGGGACAGGGAGTGTCGTGCCGAGTCGTCGATTGAGGCGTTCGATGAAATAGGCAGCAAGCGCAGGTGATTCCTGCTCCG
>CAYMXM010000754.1:0-2282 GCA_964394065.1 uncultured Pirellula sp.
GCTGTCCCTCGCTTACGCCACGGGTTGTGATGGGGGGAAGCTTCGCGTCCCCCCCCCTTTCATTCCGTCCTCGCGCGCACATGGACCACCGGGCATTCGGGCAACGACTCGATGAAAAGTTTCCCATACGTTTTCGTAACGATACGTGGATCGGTCACCAAGACGATTCCCGAGTCGGTCGCCGTTCGTATCAATCGGCCAAACCCTTGCTTGAACTTGATCACCGCTTCGGGGAGTTGATAGTCTCGAAATGGATTTCCTCCTTGCTTTCGGATATCTTCCAGCTTGGCTTCAAGAAGTGGATGATCGGGAACGCTAAACGGGAGTTTACTGATCACCACCAGTTGCAATGCTTCTCCAGGAACATCCACCCCTTGCCAAAAACTCTCCGCACCAAAGAGAACGCCTCGAGGGTTTTCTTTGAAGTCCTGAAGAAGTTGATTGCGCGGTGTTCCATCTCCTTGCGAATAGACCGAGAGACCGCGCGACTCCATCCAAGGACGGAGCGCATCGCACGTCTTTCGAAGCATGTCATAGCTCGTGAAGAGTATAAACGTGCGACCCTCCTTTTCGGCGATGTAGTGCTGAAGCGTGGGGATGACTTTCCGTTCGTAGTTGAACTTGTCCTGCGACGGGTCGGGGAGATCGGTTACCAACTCAAGCTTGGCCAATCGTTTGTAATCGAATGGGCTCCCCACCTGCAACGAAACCGCCTTGTCCGCTCCGACGCGCTTTTTGAAGAAGTCAAACCCTTGAGCCTTCCCTGTCGCGAGAGTCGCGCTCGTCAAGACGACGGTGTTGACTTTGTCGAAGAGAGTCTTCTTCAACTGCTTCGAAACATCGATCGGGCTGCTTCGCATCGTGACGCGCACGCCCCCTCGTGCCATCTGCATTCGAGATTGTGATTGCTCCAACCAATAGACCGATCCCTTTTCCGATTGCGATAGCCATTGGTCCAAGCTGTTGGCGAGAAGGCTCGATCGCTTGCTCGCCGACATCAACTCCAGGCGATCGTTCTGGTTCTTTAAGTCTTGTCCGTAGCGTTCCAATTGCTCGGACAAAGCTTGTAGCAACGTGGGTAGCTCCGTCTGAATGTCGAGAAGTTCATGAACCCGTCCGTTGCGCGCTTCCGAGGTCGCAAGCCATGAAAGAAGATCCTCTACGAATGCATCGAGCGATTCCATGCAGCGATAGGTCTCGCGCGTCAACTGGGTCAATCCCAAGGCCGCGAGAATCCCCTTATCGTTGCGTGGATTGAAGAGCTTTCGGAGGGTATAGTCGATTTGCGTGTTGCTGACCTGCAAGCCGAGATGTTCTCCTGCGACCGATTCCATCGTATGGCATTCGTCGAAGATAACCGCATCGTAGTTGGGTAATATCCCGGCACCTTGAGCGCGCAAAGCCAGATCGCTGAAGAAGAGTGCGTGGTTCACAACGAGGATCTGGGAATTGTGGACGCGACGCCTCGCCGAATAGTAAAAGCATTCGTTGTGATTCTCGCACTTTCGGCCCATGCAGTTCCCCGAGTCGCTCGCAATTTCGTCCCAAACCGCGCCGCTCGGCTTGAACGGGAGAGAGCTCAGGGAACCTTCGAACGTATCCTTGCTCCAGCGGACGATCTCGTCGAGTTGATCGTAATCCCGGTCGTTGCTCAGCAAGCTAGCAGCGCGACTGACCGCCAACCCGAGCCGTCTTCGCGACATGTAGTTCCCGCGTCCTTTGACCAGAACGCTCGTGAACTCACGCGGGATGACCGATTTGAGAAGTGGCAGGTCTTTGGCGACGAGTTGTTCCTGCAAGCTAATCGTGTGGGTGCTGACGACCACGCGACGGATTTTGGGGCCTTCTCGGTCGTTGTCGTCATCAGGATCGGGTTGGGTAGATCGCCCTGGAGCTTCCAGTTTCCCTTCGGCTTCCGTGGCGAAGAGAATGGCGGGAACGAGATAACCAAAACTCTTACCGACGCCTGTTCCAGCTTCGACGACCAGATGGTGTTTGGAGCTAAGGGCGTTTTGAACCGCCTCAGCCATCTGCAACTGCTCCCGACGATGCTCATAGTTCTGAATCCGACGGGAAATACTCCCTTCGGGTCCGAGAATCGCCTGAATATCGAGAGGGGTCATGAGAGGGGGCGAAATGGATTTTGGGAAACAGACTTGAGAATAGAAATGTTGTACCCGAAATTGCCCCCAATGTAGAACGGAATTCATTCCGTTAAACAACGCCTCCAATCAAAGCCGCCATCAGCACAGTGAGCCGGCCTCCACCTCAAGGCTGTTCAA
>CAYMXM010000755.1:0-2267 GCA_964394065.1 uncultured Pirellula sp.
GTAGGGTGTGTGAAGTGGCCGCTGCTTCCAGTTCAGATCGAGATGGCGAGTCAATTCTCCTTTCTATTGCAATTACCTTTCGCACTCAAAGCGGCCACGGAACACACCGGAAATGTAGTTGGCAGCTTAAACTCGGCTATTGTTCCTAACACTTTTACCCCTCACCCCCGGCCTAGCCTGACGCATCGGTGGTAAGAGGGTGGACGGCGAAGCGTCCCCCATCACAACCCGTGGCGTAAGCGAGGGACAACGCTGGCAACCAGGCATCCATCCGAGATCTCACAGCACGCCCTTCCTGCCTCAGGGACGTGCCACTCGACGCCTGAGATATTCCGGACAGGTCTACGTGCACTCGCGATGCTGTCCCTCGCTTACGCCACGGGTTGTGATGGGCTTATGCTCTTCCTAAAGCCCAATGCCCAACGTTTAAAGTCGCTCGCCGCGTGATTCCTCACCCCAGGGGTTGCGCCATTCCTCTTTTTTGGTGTATACTCTGCGGGCATTTTCTCGCCCCTAAGTCTAAACCAACATGTCTGATCGAGCTGTCAATATTTACGATACAACCCTCCGCGATGGTACGCAGGGGGAAGGGGTTAGCCTCTCTTTACAAGACAAGCTGAATATTGCGGAAAGGCTCGCAGAGATCGGAATCGACATCATCGAAGGGGGATACCCTCTCTCGAACGAGAAGGACACGATGTTCTTCCAACGGGTCCGTGAACTGAAACTTGGCAAAAGCCTCATCTCTGCTTTTGGAATGACCCGACGACGTGGGATAGCTCCTTCGGACGATCCCGGTATGAAAGCGCTCGTCGCGGCTCAAACCCCAGTGATTACGGTCGTCGGCAAGTCCTGGGATTTCCACGCGACCAACGTCCTCGGGGTTTCGCTGCAAGAAAACTTGGACATGATCGCCGAGAGTGTCGAATTCCTCGCGCAGCACGCCCAAGTCGTCTACGATGCCGAACATTTTTTCGACGGCTACAAAGCGAACCGTGAATATGCCTTGCAGGCCGTCAGCGCGGCCGCGAATGCCGGCGCCAAATGGATCGTTTTCTGCGACACCAACGGGGGAACCCTCCCCGAAGAAGTCGCGTCGATCGTGGGGAACGCCAAATCGATCTTGCTCCCTCTCGGTGTGAAACTAGGGATCCACTGCCATAACGATGGAGACCTCGCAACCGCCAACTCCCTCGCCGCGATCGATGCGGGATGCGATCAGGTCCAAGGGACTATCAACGGGATCGGTGAACGATGCGGCAACGCGGATCTTGTCGCGATCATGGCGAACCTGCAGTTCAAAAAGAAAGGGTATCGAGTCCTGGGTGGGAATTCTCTCGAACATCTGACCGAGCTTTCGAGATACGTCTACGAAACTGCAAACCTTCAACTTCGAAGTGGTCAGCCCTTCGTCGGCCAGAGCGCATTTGCGCACAAAGGTGGAATGCACGTTCACGCGGTGAACAAGTATGCACACACCTACGAGCATATGGACCCCGCTAAAGTCGGAAACGAACGCCGGATCTTGGTGAGCGAACTTTCCGGTCGATCGAACATCGCCGCGTTGACGCAGGACAAAGGGCTCCCGTCGGATCGTGAAACCCTTGATCGCATCCTTGCCGAAGTCGTCTTAAAAGAAAACCAAGGATATCAGTACGAAGCTGCCGAAGGTTCTTTCGACTTGATCGTAAAACGATGCACCTCCTCCTTCACGAACCATTTCGAGACGATCAAATATCAAGTCCTTTCAGGGGATATCCCAGCCCAGGATGGAATGCCTTTTGCCGAAGCAATTCTGAAGATCAAGGTACAAGATACCGTTCAGGTGGAAGCCGCCGAGGGACTTGGGCCTGTGAACGCGATGGATGCGGCGTTGAGAAAGGCCCTTTTGCCCTTTTACCCAGAATTGGATTCGATGCGATTGATCGACTTTAAGGTCCGAGTCGTCAACGGAGAGGCTGGAACCGCTGCGAGAATTCGAGTCAACATCGAAAGCTCTGATGAACATCGAACTTGGCGTACCATCGGGGTCAGCGAGAATATCATCGAAGCCAGCTGGGAAGCGCTCGTCGATGCATTCGAGTTTAAGTTGCATCCCATGTAGAACGGAATTTATTCCGTTAAGCAACGCCCCTAGCTCCTGCCCCCAATACACGCCTTGCGCGCCCCTAACTCTGGGCCGCCCAAGGCCCTGATATGCGGCGAGAGCCTTTCGCTAACGGAGAGAGGCTTGGAAAGCCCTGATCGGGAGACCGGCTCACAGCGCA
>CAYMXM010000756.1:0-2267 GCA_964394065.1 uncultured Pirellula sp.
AGGACGCCAAAGCGGTGTCCGACGGGGACGAGCCCCGGTCGGACAAGAACCATTTCCTAGGGAAAAATGCTTCACAGCGTTGCCCTAAAAGGGGCGAAGAGAGCAGGTAGCTAAAATAGCTCTGAAAGCTTACTCGATCAATTCGATTCTCGCGGTAAGAGGAACGCGAGCAAACGGGGAATATAGGCCCCGTAAACGGGTTCGAGATCTGGATCCTCGGTCGGAATCTCCTTGATTTTCTCCATGTCCAGATCGGAGGAATCGAGGGAGACTAAGGCGTTGAGGGCGAGGACCGCGCAGATTCCACCAGCCTTCCTCAAATCGGAATACTCCAACAGTTTGGCGATCCCTCTTTTTCGTCCCTCCGCATCCTCCTGTCGGGCCGCAGCCTCGGCGGCGACAATTTGAACGCTCGGAGAGGGGTCTTCCAGAAGTTTCGCAAAGGCCGGTTCGCTCTGCGCGTGTTTGGCTTGCGGTTGAAACTGCTCGTAGAGAATGCGGCGAGCTGCCCAGAATCGTACGACTGGATTCTCGGATCGATAATCGGGAGCGGGCCTGTCGAGGGAGGAGCCGTTGAAGGCTGCGTCGACCATTTCATCCCATTTCCAATCGGGGGAGATCTCGCGAGCCCGGATGATCGATTCTGGAATGACCCCATGATCGCGAGTTTCGATCATGATGCTTCGTAGTTGTCCACGCAACTCTTCACGCACAGAGGCGAGGGCCGGATCGTCGATTCGATTTTTCACCTGATACGGGTCCGAATCGATATCGTAGAGTTCCTCCGAGGGCTTGTGCTTCCAGAAGAAGGCTTGAACTTCGTTGAGCTTCCCTTCTTGAAAGGCCTTCAGCCAGACCTGCGTCGTCGGGGTCTCGAGCATGTAGGATTGGTACATCCCTTGCTCGCGATATGGGAGGAAGTTCTTGATATAGAGGTATCGTTCGTTCCGAACGGCTCGCGACATGTCGATCCGTTCATCCATTCGATCGCGGAATCCGAAGTTCACGGGGGAGGCGGGGGGGAGGTTCTTTCCTAAGAAGGGTCTTCCTTGCAGATAGGAGGGGAGATCCACTCCGGCCAGATTCAGAACGGTTGGCATGAGATCGACGAAACTAACCAGTCGCCCGGAATCTCCTCCCGGTTGGTAGTCTTCACCGACCAGATGTCGCAATCCTTCGGGAACGTGAACGATCAACGGGACGTGGAGGCCGCTTTGATAGAGCCATCGTTTCCCGCGAGGCATGCCTGATCCATGATCCCCGAGATAGAAAACGACGGTTGAATCGGCCAATCCATCCCGTTCAAGTTCCTTGAGGATTCTACCGACCTGGGTATCCATTTCTTGGATTTTATCGTAGTACTGCGCCCAATCCTGACGGACTTCCGGGAGGTCTGGGTGATACGGTGGCACCGTGACTTTGGCGGCATCGTGGACTGGGGTATGAGGGCGTTTGCGCACTTGGCTCTCGTGGGTGATGCCGAGGTTGAAGACCGAGAAGAAGGGAGTATTGGCAGGCCGATTCCTCCAATGCCCTCGATTGCTCGAGTTATCCCAAGGCTCTCCGATTTTGTAGAAGTTGTAATCTTCTTTGTTGTTGTTCGTGCAATAGTAACCGGCGCTCCGCATGAGTTCGGGGAGAATCTTCGTATTGGGTGGACGGTGGGCTCGGCTCCGCATGTTGGAGGAGCCGATCGAGGTAGCATACATTCCCGAGATGATCGTGGTTCGGGCCGGAGCGCAGACCGGGGCGTTGGACCAGCATCGGGTAAACTTCACCCCTTTCGCTGCCAGCGCATCCAAGTTCGGAGTCGTGGCATAGGCATCCCCATAGCAGCCGAATTGGGGGCCATTGTCATCGGATGTTATCCAAAGGATGTTGGGGCGAGTTGCCTGGGAGGAGTCATTGGCCCTCGCTTCGCCGCAAGTAGAAGAAGCTAGCGGAAGAATCGCCACGAAGCACGCAAGGTAGAAAAACCACTTGGTTGACATCACAAGGTCCTGATCATGGGAGAGGAATAAGTGGGAGCTAGGGGGAGAGAACGGAGCGCTTATTCTAATCGTTCCAGAAAGGCGGTGGTTTTAGGAATGGAATGAAATATGTGCACCGCCGCGCAGCGGCGCATAGTATCGGCAGGGCGCGAGCCTGGGCTGTCAAAAGTTGGTGTTGACACAGGTCTTTGAATGCGTGGATTTATTCCTTTTTAACCGCGGGGGACGCGGAGGTTCGCAGAGGAGAACTCGAGGATAAGTTTTGCATCCCTCTGA
>CAYMXM010000757.1:0-2267 GCA_964394065.1 uncultured Pirellula sp.
GCCAGGGGTAAGGGGCCAGGGGTAAGGGGCCAGGGGTAAGGGGCCAGGGGTAAGGGGCCAGGGGTAAGGAAGAAGGGGCTTCGCCCTTTAGGGGTCTGCTCCCCTCGCCCCGCTTCGGGGAGAGGGGCTGGGGGTGAGGGGTTGAAGTGCTCGTAACAACGGCCGAGCTTACAGCATCGAAGGAGCACCGATCGTGATCGTGGCCCGGGCGTCTCGCCCGGAGGAGTCTTCGCAACTCCGGGCGAGACGCCCGGGCCACCCCCAAGCTCGTTCCTATTTAGGCTTTTACCACCTAGGGGTAAACTTCCAATCGCGAGGAAGACCATGGAATCTTATCCTCTTTCCCCAACGGGGAAAAACCGAAGGAGCGGTCTTTCAAAAACCAGCCGATCGCTGCGTCTCCGGTCACCGGAACCAAACGGAGTATATCCTCGTGCGGCGCAAGGTTCTCCCCCCGTTTGAATCCATATACCAAACGGGTCTTCGGTTTACCCGCTCCGTCCTTCTCCCCGGTCTCCTCAGAGCGTCGCTCCATTTTGGCGCTCGCCAGTTTCTGGCCGTCTTGCCAGTAGACGGTGTCGCCAAAAACCCATACCGGTTCCAAATGTTGAGGCAGATCGGCTCGACGGGTGTGAACCCGATTCCCGCTGTCGAGATCCCACATTCGGAGGGAGCCCGTCTCGTCGCGCGTCATGGGACCGAACTTTCCAAAACCGACCCAACAAACCGTCCGGTCATGCCCAGCATAGGCGACTCGAAGCTCCCCGGAGGGATAGTCCGAAACCCGCGCTGTGCGGTCGCGCGAACCGCTGATCCACATTTTTCCATCCTCCCTCCAAGCGAGGGATAAGACTTGGTCGGCGTGGGCCGCTACCTCCAAGATCCGCTCCCCCGACTCGGGGCGAACGAGAGCGACCTTTCCTGACATCGTCCCTATCGCGAGAAGGTTTTCATGAGGTGCGAAAGCTATGGCAGAAGGAATATCGGGTTCGCTGTAGATTTCCATCCCGACCGTTGGATTTTCAAGATCGATCGCATGGACACTCCCCGAGAGGCCTGGAGATCCCGAAGAGACTGCTAACCAACGGGCGTCGGAGGAAAGAGCCAACGCTAAGATCCGTTTTCCAAATCCCCCCCAACGATGTAGGAGCCTTGACGGCTCCTTATCAGGATCCTTGTGGGGAGAAGATTCGGTGTTCCAAACGAGAACTTCTCCCCAGCCACCAACATAGAGTTTCTTGCGAGCATCGGCGTAAGCGAAGGCTGGGGAGGGATATCGATCTCCGTATTTTTCCAAGAGAGGCGTATGCCCCTCCAGCGGATGGGTTGTTCCTGAACGGACTCGTTCTAGCAGAGTCGACTCGGGATCGTTTCGCCACGAGGGCTTCGACTCGATCCAACTTCGGATCGCTTGAAGCTCTGATTCCGAGAGGGGCTCGGCATCGAGAGGCATCCGAATCGATTCATCCTCGGAGATTAGCCGTTTCCAGAGCTCGCTCTCCTCTGGAGCGGAGTCGACGATCGGAGTGTTTCCCGAGTCCCCCGGGCGAAAGGCGCCTCGGCTATCGCTCAGGCTGTATCCGCCGTCCGCTCCTTCAGCATTGTGGCAGACCAAGCAGTTTGCTTGAAGAATTCGCAACGCGGTTTGTTCGACTTGCAGAGCATCCTGTTTGTCCTCTCCAAAAGCGGGTACGAGAAAGACGAGAGCTTGCAGCATCGCTACGAAGTATTTACCCGCTGGGAAAATTGATGTTAGCGGCAGGGCGTGAGCCCTCCGGTAACGGTCTCGGTGAGGAACAACGCTACAATCGCGTTGCGCTTTTAGAGTTCTGCTCCCCTCGCCCCGTTTCGGGGAGAGGGGCCGGGGGTGGCCTGATTCATCGGTGTTAAGGGGGCGGACGCGAAGCGTCCCCCCATCACAACCCGACGCGTTAGCGAGGGACTGCGGTACTAGTAAACGTTGCCCTTGTCGGAAATATCTCAAGTGCAGGGTGGCACGTCCCTGAGGCACGAAGGGCGTGCAGCGAGACCTTGCATGGGATGCGTGATTGCCAGTTCTGTCCCTCGCTAACGCGTCGGGTTGTGATACCAAATACTTCATGCTTCCCTCCCTGATCGTTTGGCTTCTCCCCTTCCCGCGTGGGAAGGAGAGGCCCCAAAGGAGAGAACCTCGCTGGAGAAGGAAACATACCCAGCCAGCAGAAGCCCCAGTGCGGCTCCTACGAAGAGGAACAAAACAAATGCAGCAGGAGTGTGCGACCAACTCC
>CAYMXM010000758.1:0-2265 GCA_964394065.1 uncultured Pirellula sp.
AGCGGCGTCCGGAGGGGGACGAGCCCCCATCCAGACGGAGGCCAACAGGAGAACGGTGAAAATGCCTATTAATTCCAAGCCACCAACATAGGGCGAGACGATTCCCCAATACCCATTTGACAATCCTGCTCATCCTGAAAATCTTGTCAAAAAAGGAAACTTCCCCCTCTCCGATAACTACGCGGGATTTGCCCTGTGTAAGAGAATTTGATGATGGCTTTCTGCGGGAAGTGTCGTATTATGCGAGTTTTCAGTCCCTACCCTCCACCTTAAAATACGCTCCTTCTCCCTCGGAGACTTTTTCCCAATATGCCAGTCCTTGTTTTTGGGCATCGCAATCCCGATACCGACGCTATTTGCTCTGCCATCGCCTATGCGGATCTTCTTCAACAGACGACCCGTCCGACGGCGGTTGCCGCCTGTTGTGGAACTCCCAATAAGAGGACGGAATATCTGCTTCGACTGGCGAAGTTACCACCTCCCCGGATGGTGATGGATGTTCGTCCCGAGGTGAACGATGTCTGCCAGCGGAATGTGACAACTGCCTCGTATGGAGATTCATTCTTCGAAGTTTATCAAAGGATGAACGAACACGAGCTTCGGGCGATTCCGGTGGTGGATGAGAAGCGAAAAGTCATCGGCGTTCTCTCCCTTCTCCAACTGATGGCCCTGATTTTTCGGGACGATCAAGATCCGATGAAGACGCGGATGGTCAAGACGAGTCTTAAGAAGGTTTGCGATATTATCGGTGGAACCTTTCAACACTCGATTTCTCCCGAACAACATGATTCCCTCCTCGTCATGGTCGGCGCGATGAGCGCCGGAGGTTTCATCGAGCGAATGGAAGAGTTTCCTGCCGAACAACTCCTGGTCGTCAGTGGAGATCGTCCGACGATTCAACTCCCTGCGATTGAACATGGTGTACGGGCCTTGGTCGTTACCGGTGGCTATTCCCTTTCGTCAGGACTTGTTCAGCTAGCGGAAGCTCGCAATGTCGCAGTCATCCAAAGCCCCTACGACACCGCAACCACAACGATGCGGATCAAATCGGCTCAGTTCATCGACTCTGCAGTCGATACCACCTACGTCGTATTGAACCCGCAAATGACGGTTGACGAAGCTAGAACGGTCGTCAACGCTTCCAATGAACCGATCTTCCCGGTGGTCAACGATGCAGGAATATTGGTTGGGGTTCTTTCAAAATCCGATTTAGTGAACCCACCGAAACCCAAGCTGATCCTCGTCGATCACAACGAACTGAGCCAAGCGGTAACGGGTGCCGACGAAGCGGATATCTTGGAGGTCCTCGACCACCACCGACTCGGCGGCGGACTTAAGTCGACGCAGCCGATACGGTTTGTCAACGAACCTGTCGGCTCTACCTGCACCTTGGTCGCCCGTCAATTCCGCGCCGCAGGAATCAATCCGAAACCAGGCATCGCCCTCTGTATGGCCGGTGGAATCATTTCCGATACGTTGCACCTAAGGTCTCCTACGACCACCGATTTCGATCGGGACGTTTTGAAGTGGCTCCGAGGATTCGTCGAAGTCGATCTCGACAAATATGCGCAGGACTTCTTTGCCATCGGCTCGGCGCTCCGGACCTGCACCGCAGATGAGGTGGTGCGAGAAGATTGCAAGGAGTTTACAGAGCAAGGAGTTCGCTTCTCGATTTCTCAAATCGAAGAGATCGGATTCGACCTCTTTTGGGACCGGAAAGAAGATTTGCGAGAAGCGTTAGTCGATCTAGCCCGAGAGAATCACCTTGAGTTCTCAGCTCTCCTCATCACCGATGTCGTCAACAATGGCTCCTTGTTGCTACTTTCTCAAGAGACCCTATCTCTGGATGAAATCAACTTCCCACGCCTCGATCGCAACCTGTACCAACTCGACAGCATCGTCAGCCGCAAGAAGCAACTCCTCCCGCTGATCGCACAACTCTTAGAAGCTGCGACGATGAGGATGAAGGTGTAGGTTTTTAAGGCTTAAGGTGTAAGGCTTGAGGTGTAAGGCTTGAGGTGTAAGTGATCCGCCGCGGAGCGGCGGCGCTTAGTAGCGTAAGGGGGTTGCCTGGGCTGTCAAAAAATTGGGGTTGTGACGATATTGGTTTACGCAATTTTTGTTCTCTGATTCGCTTCTTGTCCGACCGGGGCTCGTCCCCGTCAGACACCGCTTTGGCGCCCTAGCACGCGATGCGCTTTAGAGTTCTACTCCCCTCGCCCCTTTTAGGGGAGAGGGGTCGGGGGTGAGGGGTAGAAGTGCTAG
>CAYMXM010000759.1:0-2263 GCA_964394065.1 uncultured Pirellula sp.
AATCGGAGGATCGAAAAAGAATGGCGTTTTCCGAATAACCCGTAGATTGGGGTTAAGCGAGCAAGCAGGCAAATCCGAACATTGTGATTGATGGAGGAGTAGGTCTATTGGCGTTGCGCCGTCCCCAGCGACTTATGCCTGCTCCCCGAACTTAGGTATAAAGGTATATCGATGCGTAAGTCGCATATCATATTGGGATTGAGTGCTGTAGTCACGGCTACTCACGTGGGGTGCTTTAACAAGCGTGCCACTAGCCGCTTCCACGCCAACGCAGTCACAACTAAAGTTTCCGTTCCACAAATCGTACCTAGCGATGCAATGGAAAACGGCCATATGCCCTATTATGCGGAAGCCTCATCCCCGTTAGACCTAGACGAACAATCTCTGACTGCAGACCGTTTTCGGGCCATGACCCTGCAGGAGTGCATCAACGAAGCACTCCAAAGCTCTCGAATCATGCGGGACTTGGGAGCCACCGTCCTTCGAAGCCCGCAGACGATCACGACCAATCTCGATCCCGCATTGATGTTTTCCGATCCGCGCCTCGGAGAAGAAGCGGCTCTCAGCGCGTTTGACGCGAATTTCTTCGCCTCGACAAACTACGATTCGAACGACCGTCGATACAACAACCGTTTCTTCGGGAACAACGATGGGTTGCTACGGCAACATCTGAGTACCTCTCAAGTGGGTGTCAATAAACGATCGGCGACCGGCGGGCTCTACACGATTCGCAACGTCAGCGTCTACGATCGGAACAACCAAATCTCGAACAGCATCGGAACCTTCTCCTGGGAGTCGTTTGTCGAGGCAGAAGCGAGACAACCGCTCCTGCAAGGTGCTGGAACTCAATTCAATAGAATTGCGGGGCCAGGCGCCCTTCCCGGGCAATTGAACGGAGTCCTTCTGGCGCGCGTTCGAACCGACATTTCGTTGATCGATTTTGAACGAGGGGTTCGAGACTTTGTATCGGAAGTCGAAAACGCCTATTGGGATCTTTACTACGCCTATCGCGATCTCGACGCGAAGATACAAGCGAGAAACATTGCTCGCGAGACGGTGCAGTCCCTTGCAGAGGTGGATACATCTTCGGGTAAGTTTGCACAGGCGGAAGAGCAGTATCTTCGGTTCCAATCGGACGTTGTCGATTCTTTGAATGGTCGAGCCATCGATGGAACGCGAACGAACAATGGAAGCACGGGTGGTTCCTTTCGAGGTACGGGTGGGGTGCGCGTCTGCGAACGAAAACTCCGATTGTTGATAGGGCTACCCATCAACGATGGCATGTTGCTCTCACCCTCAGATCGCCCCTTGACAGGGCTCGTTACCTTTGATTGGAACAGCATCTTACAAGAAGCTCTCAGCCATCGCGAAGAACTGCGCCGTCAACGCTGGGTGATCAAACAACGGGAGTTGGAACTGATCGCCAATAGGAACTTCTTAAAGCCACAACTCGAAGGGGTCGCGGCCTATCGGATGCGAGGGTTTGGAAAGACGCTCGTATCTCCTTTGGAAGGTGACTTCCAGGAATGGACATTAGGGCTCGACTATCAATTGCCAGTCGGGTTCCGTCGCGCCAATGCCTCGGTAAAAAACAGTCAGCTGGCGCTCGCTCGAGAGTCTGCCGTTTTGCTAGAGCAAGAACGAGCCGTTCATTTGGGCTTGAGCAATGCGATCAACGAAGCGAAGCGAGCCTTTGAAAACGCCGAGCTGCAAAGGCAACGTCTCGATAAGATCGTCCTGCAATTGGATGCGTTCGACGCCGCGAACGATGTGGGAGATCGCCCCGAGCTCGACGTGCGACTCGAGACTCATCGGCGATTGCTCGATGCCCGGCTTCGATACTATCAATCCGAAGTGGAGTATGCGTTAGCTCTTCGGAATGTCCATGTGGAAAAGGGAACCCTTCTCCACTACTGCAATGTCTCCCTCAGCGAGGCAGGGCCGACCGCCGAAGTAGCGGAGCACGCGAGCAAGAGAATCGCATCTCAAGATCCTTCTAAAATCCCCGAAAGCCGGGATATCATCGTCGGACGCACTCGATAAAGGTCGGGTGTGTGAAGTGGTCGTAGGCCGTGGGAAGTGCTTGCAGTCGTAGGGTGTGTGAAGTGGTCGCCGCTCCCACCTCAGATCCGGATGGCATGTCAACGACGTCTCTATCGCATTTAACTTCGCACCCAAGGCGACCACGCAACACACCAGAAGCGAATCTAAAGTGTTTGGGTAGTTTGGCCGACGCGTAAGCGAGGCCCGAAAATCACAACCC
>CAYMXM010000760.1:0-2234 GCA_964394065.1 uncultured Pirellula sp.
ACTTGGCCGATGTTACTAGCACTTCTACCCCTCACCCCCGACCCCTCTCCCCTAAGAGGGGCGAGGGGAGCAGATAATCTAAAGCGCATCGCGTGCTAGGGCGCCAAAGCGGCGTCCGACGGGGGCGAGCCCCGGTCGGACGAAAGAACCTACTGCGGAATAAAAACGATCGTCCGAGAACCCGTCACAACACCAACTTTTTGACAGCCCAGGGTTAACTCTTACCGCGGCAAACGGAAGCGATCACTTCACCAGGGTAAGTCTCTACTGCACTATTGGGCAATAATTATTGCACCAAAGGGCAATTGCCTGGACCGTATGCAGCCTTGCACAATGGCTTCATGCTTTTTTTGCTGCCTATTGTCACTCTTCAGTCGGTAGCGACAACAAACGTTCGGTGATTCACGTACCGAAGAGCATGGCTGTTCGGCCCTTTTACAGGGTCTTCTCATTTCAACTGGAGCAATTTTCTATGAACCGAATTCGGCTACTCTCTATCGGGTTGCTTGCCTGCTGTGCGACAAACGCATGGAACGTAAGTGCCCACGCTCAACAAAGCAAACCTAAACAGCCCAACATTCTGGTGATTTGGGGTGACGATATCGGCACCTGGAATATCAGCCACAACAACCGTGGCATGATGGGCTACAAAACCCCAAACATCGACCGCATCGCGAAAGAGGGAGTCGCGTTCACCGACTACTATGGGCAACAAAGTTGCACCGCTGGCCGCGCTGCGTTCATCAGTGGATCGGCCCCCGTCCGCTCTGGCATGACCAAGGTGGGAATGCCCGGCGCCAAAGAAGGTTGGCAGAAGACCGACGTAACCATGGCGACCGTCCTGAAGAGCCAAGGCTATGCAACGGGGCAGTTTGGTAAGAACCATCAGGGAGATCGTGATGAACATCTTCCAACCATGCACGGATTCGACGAATTCATCGGGAGTCTTTACCACCTCAACGCAGAGGAGGAGCCCGAGAACCGAGACTATCCGAACGACATGAAGCTACCCAACGGCAAAACATTTCGTGAGCAGTTCGGGCCACGCGGCGTCTTGAAGTGCAAAGCCGATGGTAAAGGTGGGCAAACCATTGAAAACCTCGGTCCTTTGACCAAGAAACGAATGGAGACGATCGACGAAGAATCCCTAGCTGCGGCGAAGGATTTTATCACCCGTCAAGTGAAGGAAGGGAAACCGTTCTTCTGCTGGTGGAACGCAACGCGTATGCACTTCCGCACCCACGTGAAAGCCGACCACATCGGCCTTTCTGGACAAGACGAATACGGCGATGGTATGGTCGAGCATGACATGCACGTCGGCGAACTCATTAAACTGATCGATGAACTCGGTCTCGCCGAGAGCACGATTGTTCAGTACTCGACCGACAACGGACCTCACTACAACACTTGGCCCGATGCAGGAACTACACCGTTCCGCGGTGAGAAAAACTCCAACTGGGAAGGTGCCTTCCGCGTTCCATGCTTTGTCAAATGGCCTGGTAAGTTTCCTGCTGGGGTAACCCTCAACGGGATCGTATCGCACGAAGACTGGCTCCCGACTTTCGCAGCTGCAGCCGGTGCTCCCGATATCAAAGAAAAGCTTCTCAAGGGTGGCGTCGAACTGAATGGACGTACCTATAAGAATCACGTCGACGGCTATAACTTGCTCGATTACATCAGCGGCAAGACCGAAGAGTCCCCACGCAAAGAGTTTATCTATCTCAACGACGGAGCTGAAGTAGTTGCAATTCGAGTCGGTGATTGGAAGGCCATCTATCTGGAGAACCGAGCGCACCGACTGGATGTTTGGCGTGAACCATTCGTTCACCTCCGTTTGCCGTTGCTGTTCAATCTGCGTCGCGACCCATTCGAAAAGTCCCAAGAAAACTCGAATACCTACCACGACTGGATGATCGATCGGGCTTTCGTTCTGGTTCCGTTGCAAGCCGTGGCCAGCAAGTTTCTCATGACCCTCAAAGAGTTCCCACCTAGCCAAAAACCGGGTGACTGGAGCTTGGATTCACTTGAGAAGCAAATCAAAGGTATGACGATTGGCGGCGAGTAATTAACGCTGCAAGTCATAGTTAGCTATTCGCTCCCCTCGCCCCTTTCAGGGGAGAGGAGGCCGGGGATGAATGGATGCCTCGGAGTTAAAGGGAGGACGCGAAGCGTCCCCCACCACAACCCGACGCGTTAGCGAGGGACTGCGTTGCGAGTGAACGTGGCCCCTGCTG
>CAYMXM010000761.1:0-2234 GCA_964394065.1 uncultured Pirellula sp.
CCCAGCCCCTCTCCCCTAAAAGGGGCGAGGGGAGCGGATATCTACCTCAATAGGCCGCACCCAATTTGTGACTGGCATTTAATGGAACATTATCTATGGAGCAGCGGTTCTTGGTGTTTCACTTCGATCCTTCACGCCTAAGATTTCATGGAGTCCTCCCATCAAGGAAGCGCGAAACATTGGTCCATGACCAAGGTCGGCGAATTCTCGATAGCTCACTTCCAAGCCGGGGACCGATTTCAATTGCTCAGCCAACAGCATTGCGGCATCAGGTGGAGCAGCCTTGATTCGTTCCAAGTGCGCGACGACACGAGGGTTCGTGAGGTCTCGTTGGCCTCGATCTCCGATCCGTTCAGCTCCTCCTAAGTGAATAATCACCCGAGCAGGGTGGCCAGCACTGTGCGCGATAAATCGCTGCGCTTCCTTCGACATGTAGGCCTTCCCCCACCACATCGAGGGGCTTCCCGAGATGTAGGTTTGGAAAGCACCTGGACGGGTGAAGAGGGAATGCAGAACCAACATCCCACCCAAGGAGTGAGCCCAAAGAGTTTGCTCGTTCGGATTTAGCATAACCACTTCTTGCACCTGAGGTCGAATCTTCCGCTCGATGATTTCTAAGAAAGCATCCGCACCACCGGTGAGCACATGGTCGAGATTCTCTGCCTCTTCGGAAGGTGTCAAAAGTGGCGTGTAATCTCGGTTTCGCGCTGGGGAATCGATTCGAAGATCGTTGTCGTAACCGATGAAGACAAGAACCGAAGGGTTGGTCTTCGAGGCGAGCTCCTCAAGCAACGAAGCATCGAACTCCATCAAAGCTGCATTCCCATCGAGCATCCAGAAAGAGGGGAAACCAGCAACCGGTTTTTCTTTTTTGGGAATTCCAACGTTTACACGCCAAACCCGCGTTCCATCAGGACTGCTGACCGTAAACCGTTCAAATCGGTAGTAGGGAGACTCGCGATCTGCGACCGTCTCTCCCATCTTCTGAAGCGGATTCCGCTGCTGTCCGATTGCGGGAGCTGTCATCACTGTTGCCGAAAGAAAAAACGAGGCGATGATCCCGAGAAGTGTTTTCCAACCGTTCCATGCCGAGCCCCTTCCTTGGATGGTTCGACCCGGTAAGTGGAGAGACCCTAGTTCCAACACGTTCGATTCGCCTTGTACTTGGTGGTTGCGGTTTGATGTAGGTCCTTGACAGCCGATGCTATCGTGAGGAAGATTCTCATCTTGTTGAGACTTTGTGTCAAGAAGGCCTGGCGTTGGTTTTTTCAACTCGCATGTAAAGTATTTTCCGATGGCAATTCTTTATGGGGTGTGCGATACGCTTTCCAAGGTGGATGGGACGCCACAGCATGCCATGAGTTCTGAAACTGATCCCCCACAATTTCTGTTGCACAACGAAGCGTTGCAAATCCAAGGAGTTGGGAAATTTGCCTCGTTGCCTCGCGGGAATGCCGCGACGTTTGCAGAGCGCGTTCGCAGCTTCTTTCAAGATCGCGTAGAAGGGCCACCTGTCTTGCTGGGAGCGGTCCCCTTTGATCCGCGTCGAGAGGACTATCTCTATCAGCCCGCAACGTATCGAGAGGTTGCGCCATCACGTGACCCGGGCGTCTCGCCCGGAGTTCCCTTTGCAACTCCGGGCGAGACGCCCGGGCCACGATTAAATCACACCGTCGTGGACAAGCTGCGTAGCGGATCGGTTTTGGGTAACTTCGATACGATACACCTACCCACCGGAACTCAATACAAAGAAGCGGTTCGCTCTGGCATCGAGCGACTTGCGATGAGCTCCCCTCCCCTCCAGGAGAAGCTAGAGAAAATTGTTCTCGCGAGAAGTCTCATCTTCGAAGGGGAGCATGCTATATCCCCGATAGAGTTACTTGCGCGACTCCCGAACGATCCGCAAGCGACAACCTTTTTGACACCTCTTCCGGCCACCGATGGGGACGAGCCCGTTTGGCTAGCGGGAGCGACACCAGAGCTCTTGATTTCTCGTCGCGGCCTGGAGATTACCTCCCATCCTTTGGCCGGCTCAGCCCCTCGGAGCGCAAATACCGAAGAAGATCGAAGCCTAGCCGAAGCACTGCTCACCTCCGAGAAGGATCGAGACGAGCATCGGTTCGTCGTTCAAGCGATCGAGAAAGCGCTTCGTCCATTCTGTTGCCAGTTAAACATTCCGAGAGAACCATCTCTCCTGCCGACCGCAACGATGTGGCATTTGGGAACCCGTATCA
>CAYMXM010000762.1:0-2215 GCA_964394065.1 uncultured Pirellula sp.
TAAAATGGAATAAATCCAGACACTCAAAATTCCGTGTCAACACCAACTTTTTGACGGCCCAGCGCTATCCCTCGCTTACGCCGCGGGTTGTGATTTTCGGACCTCGCTTACGCTAGGCCAAACCCGCGACCACTTCACACACCCTACGACTAAAGGCGAATCCCTCTCTTCCTCAAGTCTCGCCCCTCAAGCCTAATTAGCCAAGATGCTGACCAATCCCCAGAGGAGGGGGAAGAGGAACGCGAAAATCAACGTCCAGCCGACGATGGATTTCCACCGGGGGCGTTTCTCCCCTTTGCCGAACTCTTTTTCGATGTACGCGTCGTAGTCGAAATCATCTTCATGATCATCGTACCCACCATAGGGGACCGCCGCATGAGCTTCCCCTACTCGATCCACGAGTACTCCTGCGCGGGGGACGACGCTCCGTTTGCAGCGATGGCATCGGTCGATATCCGCGCGAATCGATTTTCCGCAGTGGGGGCATTCGCGGAACTCAAGTTTGGTGGGCATGCGTCAGCTCCAAACCTCGCGCATGAAGTTGGTCGATCCGTCGACGAAGCTCCTTCAGCAAGTCTTCATCGCTCAGCCCGCTGTACTCTTCGGAACAAATCGGTGCACCGACGACCACCGCGATCGGTCTACGGATCGGAAGTTTGGAACCTCGCGGCAAACAATCGTATGCACCGACGATGGCCACCGGGAGGAGTGGGACCTCCGAACGTCTCGCAATCGGAATAAAACCAGGCTTGAGTTCCCCGATCGTCCCGTTTGTCGTCCTGGTCCCTTCGGGAAACATCAATACCTTTTCACCTTGCTTCAAGCGCCGAAGCATCTCTTTCAAACCACTGAGCCCACCCCGGTCTCGATCGATCTCGATCGCATCAAGGACTCGAATAAGAAAGCCGAACACGGCGTTCTTGAAAAGAGTTTTGCGGGCGAGATAGCAAAGTCGTTGATTCGATACGATCCCGACTAAAACGGGGTCCATCATCGATTGATGCGTCGAAAGGACCATGGCTCCACCTTCAAAGTCGAAGTGATGTCCCCCCTCGGAACGAAACGAAAAGAGGAGGGAAGCAACCATTCTCGAGGAGAAGCGAAGCCAGCGATAGAACAGTCTTCGGCATGTAGTCCAGAGAGTCTCACCCAAGGTTGATTTCATCGAGTTGCGCCACTCGGTATTCGAGGACGCCCCAGAGCCTCTTGCTTCGACTCGACTATCTCGATCAGCCGTGTGAGAACTTCCTCCTCGGTGAGACCATCGGTGCAAAGAGTGATCGCGTCCTCGGCACGCCTCAAGGAGCCGACCGGGCGGCTTTCGTCTTGTCGGTCTCGTTCTAGCTGAGCTTCAAGAGTCGACACGTAGTCTGCTTCGATGCCTTTCGCATGAAGCTGTTGAACTCGGCGTCGCGCTCTCACCTCGGGGGACGCGGTTAGAAAGATTTTGCATTCGGCGTCGGGGAAGGCGACGGTTCCTTGATCTCGCCCTTCGGTAACCCCGTTCCTCCCCCGTCCCCACTCCACCTGCGCCGCGACCATGCAGCGTCGCACTTCGACATTGTCTGCAACCTCTTTGATGGAGGCCGAGATTTCGGGAAGCCGAATCTGTTCGGAAACGTCTCGGCCATCGAGCAAGACACGATCGCCGTCGAACTGGATCGAGAGGCGACGAGCAAGATCAGCAACGGCTTCGGAGTCGGAGAGGTCCAGTCCCGCTTCGCGAGAGGCGAGGGTTACTGCGCGGTACATCGCACCGGTATCGAGGAATTCAAATCCGATCCTTTCCGCGAGACGTTTTGCAATGGAACTTTTCCCTGCCCCCGCAGGCCCGTCGATCGTGACGATCACCCTTACCCCCTGAAAAAACCACGTATGGAGATGTTAACTCTACAAGGGAAGATTATCGCCAATGCGGGTTGTTATTGTCAATTGTAGAGCAGGCTTGAGGCTTGAGGAGTGAGGAGTGAGGAGTGAGGAGACTGCCATTTAACCGCAGGGGACGCGGAGGGGCGCAGAGACTCTAAAGCGCTGCGCGCATTTAGAGTTCTGCTCCCCTCGCCCCTTTTAGGGGAGAGGGGCTGGGGGTGAGGGGTTGAAGTGCTAGTAACATTGGCCAAGTTGGCGGCTCCGCCCCGCCTATTCGTACTCAGCGCAGCGGTACTCGTACTCGTACTCGTACTCGTACTCGTACTCGTACTCGTACTCGTACTCG
>CAYMXM010000763.1:0-2214 GCA_964394065.1 uncultured Pirellula sp.
TACCGCTGCGCTGAGTACGAATAGGCGGGTCGGAGCCGCCAACTTGGCCAATGTTCCTAGCACTTCAACCCCTCACCCCCAGCCCCTCTCCCCTAAAAGGGGCGAGGGGAGCGGGTACCTTAAAGCGCAGCGCGTTATAGTGCGCCAAAGCGGTGTCCGACCGGGGACGAGTCCCGGTCGGACAAGAAGCGAATCAGAGAACGAAACTTGCGCAAACCGATATCACCGCAACGCTAATTTTGGGCAACCCGGAGCCCCCGCCACTACTCTCCGATCTCAAAAGCGAAGAGCTTGTCGAGATCTCGAATGAATAGCTTATTCGCGGCGACGACGGGGTGAGACCAGATTGCTCCGCGGCCTCGGTCGATCGCAGTCTGCTCGGGGAGCTTCACTTGTCCAACCGGTTCCCAACCTGTTTTCGATGCTTTGGCGAGATAGCAGGTACCGTCGGCATCGTCGTAGCAGTAGAGGTTGCCATCGGCAAAAGCGATCGATCCCGAGGCCGCGCTCCCCACCTTCTTATGCCACAAGACTTCACCCGTCTTTAAGTCTTGGGCCATCCAAACGCCTCGCATCGCACGGGAAAAACCGAAGATGGTACCGTCGTGGAGGACGAATCCACCGTGGTGGTTTTCCATGCTTTGACGACTGGCTGCAAAGACTTCCGTAGCCACTAGCGTATCCCCCTCCCGTTTGACATCGACCGCGACATTCCCAGCGCCGTATCCCGACGAGTGGTAGATACGATTTCCCGAGATAATTGGAGTGGGAATAACCGCGGTTTGGTTTCCTGTCTTGGAGTTTACGAAGAGCTCTTCTCCGGTTTCCGCATGGACCGCGATGAGCCCGGGTTTAGCGGCGGTGACGTAGGCTGGGATCCCTTCGAAGTTCCCTTTGAGAATCGAAGCATATTGGGCTTCGTAGGAGTTCTTCGATTCCCAAACCTTCTCTCCCGTCATCTTATTGAAGCCGACGAGGAAGTTCGGTCCTCCGGGAGTGGCAATCACTTTGTCACCGTCGATTAAAACCGACTCGCTATATCCCCATTGCGGAACCTTGCCTCCGAACTCTTTCACAAAGTCTCGGGTCCAAAGGACTTTTCCAGTAGCCCGATCGAGGCAAGCGAAGGTCCCTAAATCGGCGAGGCAATAAATGCGGTCACCGTCGATCGTCGGGGTGCTGCGCGGTCCATCTCCCCAGCCGGTGCTATAGGTCTTTCCAACTTCGGCATCGGCGAAATCCTGTTCCCAGATCTTCTTCCCGGTATTGGCGTCGAGGCAAATTGCGACGGTTCGATTCCCGATTTTTCCCAGGGTGAAAAGCTGTCCATCGGCGACCGCGATCGAGGAGAATCCGGCCCCAGCGTCGAGGAACGACCAAGCAAGCTTAGGTCCGTCGGCGGGCCATGTATCGAGTAACTTTTGCGGGGCAGCTCGCCCGTCTCGATCCGGACCTCGCCATTGTGGCCAGTCCCCTTCTACCCCCATCACAGTCCCCAAGCTCCCGGAACCTAGGAGGAGTGAGAGTACTGTTCGTACTGAAAATCGCAGCTTAGCGTTCATAAGTAAGCTCCAAGGGGCTTCGCCAAAAGAGGGTTGAGGAACCAGATAACGGGCTTATTCTACGGGATCGCGGTAGGAGTTTGCAAATACAGAAAGGGGGACCCCAACGATCGGCGAGGGGCTGAACTGACGCATCGGTGCGAATATAAAGTGTTGGGTAGTTTGGCCGACGCGTAAGCGAGGCTCGAAAATCACAACCCGTGGCGTAAGCGAGGGACAGCGCTGGCAACCAGGCATCCATCCCAGGTCTCACAGCACGCCCTTCGTGCCTCAGGGACGTGCCACCCGACCCGCCCTAGATCGCGCCGCGCTATAGATTATCTACTCCCCTCGCCCCGCTTCGGGGAGAGGGGCCGGGGGTGAGGGGTAGGAGTGCACGAAACCATGGCCGAGTTCCTCCCCATTCCAATGAACACACAGTTGCGAAGTCGCGGGCGCAGAGCAAAAACTGTGCTGAACGATTTGACATTGAGCAAGTTTGTGCAGGAGCGTCGCATTGCCTTCCCCCTTTTTTCGTGCTCGTGCTCGAATCACGAGCACGAGCACCGGTGCGCTGAGTAAGAATAGGCGGGGCGGAGCCGCCAACTTGGCCTTTGTTTTCTCGCACTTCAACCCCTCACCCCCAGCCCCTCTCCCCTAAAAGGGGCGAGGG
>CAYMXM010000764.1:0-2194 GCA_964394065.1 uncultured Pirellula sp.
AAACCCAAATTGCCAAGTCACCCCCAATTGCCCAAAGTTCGCGTTTGCCCTGGGGATTCGTTCGATTCGTGGTTTATTTTCCCTGCGAATATCTCTTCCTAAAGTCCAAAGTCTAACGCCCAAAGCCTTCCAAAGAGGCACGCAACGCGTGCCGGTTGCCCGGGGGCTGATTGTTGGGCGAATGTGGAAAGCAGCAACCTTTCATGGGTGTGGTTGAAACGGATGTAGGGTATATTCTTCGCTGTTGTGCATATATTTCGTTTTTTTATACACACCCCACTTGCCCCATGAACACCATACTAGCTAGGACACTCATCGCGAGTATCATAGTTGCCCAGGGATCGGCCAACGTACTAGGAGGGTTTATTTTCAAAGTTTCCGGCACCAAGACTCCAGCCCCCAACGCTGCCGAGCGAAGTGTCTACGCCGAGATTTCGGAGTCCCTCAACGGGACGATGTATACGGCCGAGGAAGCCGATTTGCTGGAGAGGGAGTCCTCGGGAGGGAGCGACGAAGCGGCCGAAACTATCTACCGCAACTACTCACTTCCAACATTGCATCTTGGGAAGCTTCCTAAGGGGATGGTTGCACTGAAAAAGTCCCCGCTTCCACAAAGAAGAACCGTTCTTAAGCCCCCTCTCCCTGCTTCGGAAGGTTTGAATTTTCGAGAAGAAACAGGTAGCGGTTCCGAAAAGGAAGAGGGGGATCTGTGGGATCTCGTGGAGGGACTAGCCCCTCCCACTCTTCCTCCAAATTCGAAGAAATAAATAGATAACTCGTAGGGTGTGTGAAGCGGTCGCGTTTCCATCTCAGATTTGGTCGGGACTTCCAAAAGCGCTCCCATCTCAACCCGTGGCGTAAGCGAGGGACAGCGTCGCGAGTTCACGTAGCCCTGGTCGGCAACGCTGTGAAACATTTTTTGTTCGTGGCCCGGGCGTCTCGCCCGGAGAGCCTTTGCAACTCCGGGCGAGACGCCCGGGCCACGATGAGGAAACGCCCTATTCCCCAGGGAAAAATGCTTCACAGCGTTGCCTTGTCGGGAATATCTCAGGCGCCGGGTGGCACGCCCCTGAGGCACGAAGGGCGTGCTGTGAAACCTTGGATGGATGTCTGGTTGCCAGCGCTGTCCCTCGCTTACGCCTTTTGTTGTGATTTTCGGGCCTCGCTTACGCTTCGGCCAAACAGCGCAAACACTTTATATTCGCGCCGATGCTTCACACGCCCTACGACTGGCCTGCTATCCGCTGCGTAGCGTCTGCAAAATCACCGAGCGAAGTTCTGCGAGAATCATCGCCGTCGCTCCCCAGACGAAATGCCCCTTCACCCAAAAGCCGGGCGCCTGATATTGCGAGTTCCCTCGCAACATGGTTTCTACCGTCGTGAAGTCCGGTCGAAGCAACGCACCCACTGGAAGGAGGAGAAGTTCTGCAACCTCCGCCGGGTTGGGGGCAAATCGAGGTGCCTCTTCGGCAACTCCAATTACGGGTGTCACCCGATGGCGACTCGCATAGACGTAGAGGGAGGGAAGGGTGCCGATCGGCTTGAGGTACTTCGGTGCAACTCCCAGTTCTTCCTCAAACTCCCTCGTGCTCGTTCCCCAAGCACTTTCCGCTCCCTCCGCGCGTCCACCCGGCAACGAAACCTGCCCCGCGTGATCGAGCAGCTGTGGAGGACGGAGGGTAAGAGGAATGACCCATTGATGGCTTGCATCCGGCAACAATGCGGCCATCACCGCAGCTCGATATGCATACCGAGGTGCTGGGCCACGATGTCTCCCATAGGCATACTGAGGCGCCATGATCTTATAGGGATCGAAATCATCGCTTCGACGAGACACCGAAGCCGGTTCACTACTTGCAACCGAAGGCTCTCCCCCCAAACGGGCCAGCAAAAGCTCAGGTAATGATGCGGGGAGAGGTGGCTCTTGCATTTCGAAGAAACCAGGAAGTCGGTCGAGTCGAAGAGTACTGAGATGGTTTTCACGAAATGTCGCTTTTCGGAATCGCGAACCTTTCCATTGTATGTTGATTCGCAAACTTCTGCGACGCCAATTTTAGGGCTCTGCAGTCCGCCAGTCCGCGACGGACTGGTCTGACGCTTCGGCACGAATATGAGGTGTTTAGGATGTTGGGCCGACGCGTAAGCGAGGTCCGAAAATCACAACCCGTGGCGTAAGCGAGGGATAGCGCTGGCA
>CAYMXM010000765.1:0-2191 GCA_964394065.1 uncultured Pirellula sp.
CGTACTCAGCGCAGCGGTACTCGTACTCGAGATTCGAGTACGAGTACGAGTACGAGAAGGGGGCCCCCCCATACCAATCCGCTTAGAATCGGGAAATTATTTCAGGACTGTTCCTTAGTGAGATTAACCGATCATGAACCAGAATCCCTATCAGGCCGATGCAGTAGACGTAGGAGAGAATCGAAACGAAGTCGGCATGACCTCGACTCTACGAGGCATGGCTCTCTCTCTTGCGAGATGGCAAACATTTATTGCCGTGATCAATTTGATCCTGTTCGGGCTTACCATGATAGGACCCCTTATCTCTTTGGCCTTTACGTTTCAATCAACGCGACCGAGATTCCCAGGTTTTGGATTGCTCATCACTCTCTTGCTCATGTTCGTCGTGTTCGTCCTCCCCTCGGTAGCCCTCTTTCGGGCTTCCAGTCAAGCGCGAGCTTGGGCGAACGACGAAGGTTCCCTGGAATCGGTCGTGCACTCCCAGCGGGGGTTTTGGCGTCTTGTCGGAATGATCATGATCGTCATTTTTGCGGGTTACCTCCTTACCTTCCTGGCGCTTTTCGGAGTAACAGCCTTTGTTTAGGAACCGTCAACCATCCTGCACGAGGATCGCGTCGATGCGATGGGTATACAATAACGTGGCGCTATTTATGAAACAGAGAGGCACAGAGAGCACCGAATTGAAGAGGGACTACGAGAATCCGAAACTCTCTGTCTCCTCCGTGTCTCTCTGTTTTCAAAGTTCCTCTCTGTTGATCCTGATCTGTGCGGTGGTCTTGATGCTATCGGGGTGCCGAATGACTGCCCCTATGCATACCTGGAAGGCGTCGAAAGTATCGAAAGTTGGACCGGTCAAGGTTGCGGTCGGCCCCGTCGGGATCGCATCGCGCGCGAACCGAACCTACGATCCATTCAACAAAGATTTGCAGGAGGCCGCGAAGCGATTAAACCAAGCGATGCAATCGACGGAACCGAATCCTGGTTCTCAATTGATCGCTATCCATACGCCAGCGCTCGAGCAAGCGAGCCGAATTCAGTTGGTATCCTACGACGCTCAACCCAACGACTCTGCGACGATCGGCGCAGCGCGCGCTGTGGGGGCTGACTATGTCCTCCAAGGAAACGTGATCGATGCTCGGTTGGTCATCGAAGAAGAACCAAAACGAAAAACCTTGAAGACGATGATCTTTGGAGAACCGAAGATTCCAGAGTATTTGGTTTCCCATTGGACCATCCTCGACGTTGGGACAGGAGAACGCATTGCAGAGGAAACCGTTCAGTTCGATATCGACTCGGCGCAAGGTCGCTACTTCGATCTCGGATATCACATCCCGGGGAATGATGGACGGGTACTCATGGCCTCTTCCCGAGCCGCATGGGAGTTGGTCGCATCCGCTCCGATACGCGTTGAGAGCACCCTCGATCTCCCCTGGTTCTGGATCGGATCTTCGCAGGTCCGGAAAGGGAATGGATATGCGCGACAAGGAAGATGGGACCTTGCGGAGCGGGAGTGGCAAGCAGTCGCCGACCGGCACCCCACCAATAAGGCCGCTTGGCACAACCTCGCGTTGGCAGCGGTCGCGAACGAAGATTTCGAACTCGCCTGGAATCGAATTCGGCACGGGAACAACTACTGGCCAGGTGATTCAACCTTCAAGACCCAGCTTTGGATCGAGAAGAGACATCGCGAGTACAACGCATCCCTAGGACTAGCTCCCCCCACGGAAGGATGGCGATTCCCGGAATCGACCACAACCCGCCTCCAAGACCGGTATTTTGCCTCGCCGATTTATTGAGGAGCTGTTCCGAAGTAACTTCCGTTTAACCGCAGGGGACGCAGAGCCCAGACCGGGTGGCACGCTCAGAGCGAAGCGATGGGCGTGGAGGAGTTTCAACGCAGGGGCGCAGAGACGCAGGGGCGCAGAGGAAGAGGTAAGAATCCACACTCGTACTCGAATCTCGAGTACGAAAAGAAGGGGGGGACGCGAAGCGTCCCCCCATCACAACCCGTGGCGTAAGCGAGGGATAGCACTGGAAACTCGGCGTCCCAAGCAAGGTATCTCAGCACGCCCTTCGTGCCTCAAGGACGTGCCACCCGGTACTTGAGACATTCGCGACCAAGGCCATGTACACTCGCAACGCTATCCCTCGCTTACGCCACGGGTTGTGATTTTCGGGCCTCGCTTACGCG